>CAMKRB010000213.1 GCA_946415045.1 uncultured Myxococcales bacterium | reverse complement strand
TCATCGCTCGTGGCCGAAAAGCAAATAACCTTACTTTTTCATATCCACGTTCGTTAAACAGAGCCTTTTTATTTGGTCTGGCATTTTCGTCAGCCATTCAGCCGCAGCCCAGAACCAACCAAACCCATGGATTATGCATTATCATCGGGGTATTTATAGCGATGCATCAGCGACACAAAACGTTCGTATGCGATGAGCATGCGACGGACGATGGATTCGAATCGCATACGGGTATCGGTGCCCATCCGTTCGACATCGATTTCAAATACGATGCTGTGTGGTTTAAAGGTGAGCGAGATTTTTCCGAGAGAAATGAGCTGTTCAAGGCATCCGGTGATACCGCGCTGTTTGAGGAAGACATGCCAGGGGGTAATATGCTCTATTCCCTCGGTTGCATCGATATATTTTCGCAGGTAGCCGTGAAGGTTAAGCTTGCGATATCCCAGATGTGCGAAACGCTCCCAGTTTGTGAGAGAAAACAGTCTGGCATCCAGAAGACATGGCTCTTCGGGGGTGACCGAGATTCTGCTGGTTGTGCTGGCCTGCCAGTGATCTAGCTTGATTTCCATATTGTGGAAAGTCACGAGCTGGACATTCTGAATCTTGTTATCGGCAGACAAAATGGGCGGATTGTTATGGCACTTGGAACAACAGTATCCGATTTCAGCGTCGTATAACTCATCCATGTTTGCGATGGTCGCACCACAATCGCAGCATGCGACCCCGATATTGTCGAGAGGCGACTGAGCCAGAATACCTGAAACTGCTCTTTCTGCCCGCATCTGATTATGAAATACGAGCGCATATTGTGTGCCGTCCAGATAGCACGAATAACAGTGCGGGCAGATATGGATATC
This sequence comes from uncultured Myxococcales bacterium, assembly GCA_946415045.1. Lineage (GTDB taxonomy): Bacteria > Myxococcota_A > Bradymonadia > UBA4248 > UBA4248 > UBA4248. The sequence goes on along the minus strand of CAMKRB010000213.1, from coordinate 5,811 downwards.
GACACAAAACCCGGATTCATACTCAAGCGTGTGGAGTTTGAATGGTGTCTGGCAATATGGACACTCCAGAGCAATGGGCGCTTTAAATGCAGAACGCACCAGTTTCTCACACTCCAGCCCCAGGTAAGACTGAGCCTCTAAAGCCGGCAGCCAGACGCCGTGACATTCGGAGCAAAGATAGGCTCTGCGCGGCGACTGGAAATCCGAGTTGAGAATGACCGTGTCGAGTTGACCATGTAATCTGGGACACTGCATTGGTTTGCCCACACTCCTTGTGCGAGGAAATATCAGAACAAAGGCTTTGTGACGAGTTCAAGAATGGGTTTGATATCAAAAACAATTGCTGCACCAACCACAATCGCAATGATAATGATCACAATAATGGTCGCAATCACAAAGACTCTCAGACCGGAGGTTTGCGACTTTCCGGCCGAGGACGCAGCCGGAGCAGGTGTAGCTGCCTGAGGCGCATCGTTTGTCGGAATATTCATGCATGCAACAGAAATCGGAAAATCGCCGCTTGCATCGAGTTCACGCGGGGGCGCCATTTTCATTGGTCGCGTTTCGGATTCCTGCGAAATGGTCTTGAGTATTTCTTCAACTTTTTCAGATGAAATGCTCTTGGTCGCGTTTTCATCAAATGCTTCTTCACTGTCTGCATCGGGCGTTTCTGCAGTTTGTTTGTCGTTCGCAGCATCCGCAATCTCAGACGCAGCTTCGGAAGCGTTCGCAATTTCAGCTGCAGCTTCAGAAGCAGAAGCATTATCAGCCGAGAACGCATTGGGGTTCACGGCATCCATGGGTTTGGGCGTCGGATTATCCGAACGGTTCACAGCTTCGAGTGAATTCGCAGACGATGGCATCTGGTTGGCACTGTTCTGTGCGAGTTTTTCAGACAAAACCTTATTCAGCGAGTTGACATTGGGAGAAAAAGAATCGCTGCTCGGCACATAGTTATCTTCGGGTTCAGACTGCGCAGACTGGGCAGCCTGCAGCAGTTCAAACAAACTCACACTCTGAGTCCTTTCCGAAGCCGAAACCGCATGCCAGTCTTCCACCTCTGCCCCATCCGAAAGGCCGAGATCCAGATTCGGCATTTCGAGGTTATCCCATGCTTCCGATGAAATATCCCCTACGCTTTCTGCCGCCTCCATCAGCTGTTCACCCAGAACCTGGGTGTTGCTGTCTCCATCCTTGAACAGATCGGATGCGCGCTGTGCTGCATCGCTCACCACATCAACTGTATATCCGCATTCAGCGACTTTGCGACGAAGCAACTGGGCATCTCGCAAACTCAAACCGGATGCCACAATCGTGTTGTCGTTGCTGTCTGTTTGAAGCGGTAATGTGACAGGCAAATTGTAGTGAAGCGCCTCTTTTTCGAACTCCTCGATTCGGGATTTCGAAAAACTCGCAGCCGGTAAAATGACCGAAAACTTTGCCTCGTTCGCCATTGCGTCTTCCTTCTACTCAATAACTCAAGCGGATTTGCGCCGATTGCACCATACATCTGCGAGATAAAAAGTTTTAGCAACGCAGATCCATGTGCTTCATCCCCTTTTAGCATATTGTCGGAACTTATGACATGTCAAAAGTTGGATGTTTGGTTCTGTGCATTTAAAAATCGGTAAATTTACCCCCACATTGAATCACAGGATGTAATTAAACGTTATCCGTGTTATCTGAGTGCGGCTCCGGACTCCCGATTCTGGACGCCACATCGTCAAGTGGTATGATAATGGCGCGGACGGAGATTACCATTCACTGGGGAACTGTTGAACACATCACTGCAAAATAAACCCAAATCACGGTTCACAACAGCCGTTGAATCTTTGGGACAAGGAACCATCGATAAATGCAAATCATTTGGCGAATTCCTGAACCTGTTTGCACAGATGCTGGCTGCAACAGTCAGACCGCCGTATCGATTCAAACAGCTGCTGCTTTCGATGGAATTCGTCGGTTTCGGTTCGCTCATCATCATCCTTCTTTCCGGTTTTTTCTCCGGAGCGATACTCGCCTATGAATGCGCGTATGCATTTGGCCTGTTTGGAGCCGATGCACTCACGGGGTCAACCGTTGCACTCGCACTTTGCCGCGAACTCGGACCGGTACTCTCCGCGATCATGGTCGCCGGACGCGCCTCTTCGGGCATGGCAACGGTTATCGGAACCATGCGCGTCACCGAGCAAATCGACGCCATGAAAACCATGGCTGTCGATCCCGTCCAATACCTCATCGTGCCCCGCGTGTGGGCAACCGTCATCATGATGCCCATTCTGTGCGCGATCTTCGATTTCGTCGGAATCGTCGCTGCCTATGTCGTCGGCATCGGGTTCGCGGGGATCGAGTTCGGTGCGTTCGATTCAATGATCGATAACCTGCTCCATCCCTATGATGTCACCGGCGGTATGATAAAAGCTGCCGTATTTGGTCTTATTCTCAGCTTTATCGGATGTTATAAAGGTTATTATGCCAGCGGCGGCGCCAAAGGAGTCGGCGAGGCTACGACCGATTCCGTTGTTTACGCCTCTGTTTCCGTACTTATCATCGATTACTTCCTGTCCATGATCATCTGGTAATTCGAAATTCTGCACTATGTCAAAGCTCTCAACACCATTCAAAGTTGGCATTGTCATTCTCATCGGCATTCTCATGACCGTGATCATGGTTCTGCGCTTTGCGTCCAATTGGGGACAGGATGAAGGAACCGTCACACTGCATGCCTATTTCGACGACGCCACCGGACTCGCCCCTAAATCCCTCGTCAAAGTCGCCGGAATCCAGGTCGGCGAGGTCGTTTCGATCGAATTGGAAGGCACCCGCGCGCTGGTCACCTTCAAAGTCCTCAAATCCATGCCGATTTATGAGGGGGTCGAAGAAGCCGACAATTACATGAGAAATGGTGGCACCATCACCAAAAAACTCTCCGGTATTCTCGGTGATTATCACCTTCAGCTCACGCCGGGTATCGAAGGCCGGGTGCTCACCGACGGCGATGAACTCAAAAATGTCGTTCAGACCGGTGGTGCCGAGGCGCTCCTCAATGACGCCGGAAAAATTCTTAAAGACGTTTCCGAAGTCACCAATACCCTTTCCACCGTTTTCGGCGGCCCCGAAGGTGAAAAAAATATCAAGGAAATCCTCGAAAACCTCAACGCCACCACCGAAAGCCTCAGGCAAATCACAAACGACAATACCGAAAAAATCTCCGCCATCATCTCGTATGTCGAACAAATCACCAAAAATGGCGCCGATTTGCTCGAAACCGGAAACGACAAACTCCCGCAGCTCGTCGACAACCTCTCCGAACTCGTCGCCGATTTGCAGGCCACCATCGATTCCGTCAAGGCCGGTGTCGGCGATACTCTCGATACAACGAAAGATGGCATCACTCAGCTGCGCGCCTCGATCGACAAACTCGACCGCACTCTCGAAAGCATCCGGCATATCGCTCAAAACGTCGAAAATGGCGAAGGCACCGTCGGAAAACTCCTCAAAGATGACAGTATCGCAAACGAAGCTCAGGCACTGCTTACCGAAACCAGATCCCTCATCAAACAGGGATCCGAAACCGTCGAAAGCGCCAATTCCCTCATCAAGCCTATCTCCGATCTCGACGTCGATATCTCGCTGCGCGGCGATTACCTCATCAATGCCAACGCTTTCCGCGTCGACTTCGGCGTCCGCCTCATTCCTAACCCAAGCAAATTCTATCAGCTAGGCATCGTCTTCGATCCACACGGATATACCACCACAAAATCCGTTATGACCGACTCCTCCGTCTCCGGCCCCGTCTACGAAACCATCACCACAAACGAAGATACCGTCAAATTCAATCTCCAGTACGGCGTCAGATGGCGCTGGTTCGCCGGACGTTTCGGCATCATCGACAGCACTGGCGGACTCGGCGGCGATCTCATGCTCTTCGACGACGACCTTCAGGTCAAATTCGATATGTTCGCCTTCAACGACAACAAATATCCCCGTCTGCGCGGCACCATGCTGCTCTACTTCTCCCTCTTCCTGCCATGGGAATGGGGAAAAACGTTCTATCTCTCTGCAGGTTTCGACGACCCCATCAACACCAATCTCTTCGACTATTTCGTCGGCCTCGGTTTCCGCTTCACAGACAACGATATCAAAAGCATGATGTCGATTATTCCTAAACCGTAAAAAAACTTCGAAAAATTCGTAAGAATATTTTTAACAACGATTTTTTCACATTTTTATTTGCTCGGCTATGCGTACCGCATACGCCTCGCCGTGATGGCTATGCTGCGCATACGCCATCACCTTCTCAAAACTGCATCCGAATCGCACAAAAAAAATCCCGTGCTCCAAACGCTTTGAAACACGGGATCCTGGCAATTCGTTGCAATGCGCCTTATTTGGCGTTCAGCATTTTCTCGAGCTCATAAATGCGCTCTTTGGCTTTAAGTTTAAGTTTTTTGCACTCTTTCTGAGCGATCTGATCTTCGGGTGAAAGCCAGACCTGATTTTCATACTCCGTCACTTTGCTGTCCAGGGCGGCATGTTCTTTTTTAAGTCTGTCGATTTCTGCTACGATTTCTTCTCGCGTCAATTCGCTCATTTTCCTTTCCTTTTTACAGATTGCAAAAGTCGTCGTAATGACGAAAACCCAATATCTGTACGATATCGCAACCCCAAATCATTGTCAAAGGGATATCCCATTCCCCACAAAATTCACTTTCCGCGCATATCGATCTAAACCTAAAGAGCCGTGACTCACGGCGTCATCTGTTTGGCTATGCACCTATGCCATAGCTATGGATTTCTGTTGGAAGCATTCCGCTGTACAGATCTTCTGTTTCTTTCTCTATTCCCAATAGGCGATTTTATGACTTACCAGATTAAAAAAGTGCTGATTGCTGCCGGAGGTACCGGCGGTCATGTTTTTCCTGCCATTGCTGTAGCCGATGCAATGAAAGAAATACAACCCGATCTCGAAATTGCCTTTGTCGGAGCTGCACACGGCAACGAAGCCAACTGGGTTCAAAAGGCCGGCTATCGATTCATTCTGCTCGATATCGATTTCATCAAGGGCGCATCACTGCTCAGGAAAATCAAGAACATTTTTTCGCTTCCCGGATGCGCACGAAAAGCCAAAAAAATACTCAATGAGGAAAAACCGGATCTCGTGATCGGATCGGGCGGCTATGTATCTGGTCCGCTTGTCTGGGTTGCCTGGTGGAAAAATATCCCGACGGCCATCATGGAACAAAATGCCATTCCAGGGCTTACGAACCGCATTCTCAGCCACTTCGTCAATAAAATATTTATTTCGTTCGAACACACTACCCGTCTGCCGCAGAAAAAGCTGCTGTATTTTGGCAATCCCGTGCGTTCCAAAGTGCTTTCACAACGCACCGATGCGCAGCCCGAATCCTGGAATACATCGTGTAACGGTGACGAAATGGCTGAAAACGGGCTGCATTTGCTCGTTTTTGGCGGCTCTCAGGGCGCTCAGAAGCTGAACACCGATGTGCCGCTTGCACTTGCCAAACTCTCACCGGAACAGCGTGCGAGGATTTCGGTATGGCATCAGGCCGGCAAAAATAAACTCGATGCAACGATCGAGGCCTATAAAAATGCCGGAATTACGGCCAAAACGACAGAATTTATAGATGATATGGGGGCCGCTTACCATTGGGCGAATTTGCTCGTATGCAGAGCCGGAGCAACGAGCCTGGCTGAAATCAAATCATCGGCAAAAGCCGCAATTCTGGTGCCATTCCCGTTTGCAGCCCACAATCATCAGGAGAAAAATGCAGACGCCATGGTTCAAAT
>CAMKRB010000212.1 GCA_946415045.1 uncultured Myxococcales bacterium | reverse complement strand
TGTCTGAGTCACCGAGGAAACGACAATTGAGGAGGTTTTTATGTTAACGCCTATGGCCCCCCTACCCGCCTGCAGCGCGTAGCCGCACAAATAAATGTGCTTACGGCGCAAGCCGTCAAATAGAGCATAGGGGCTGAATAGTTACCGAATTGCTAATTCTAATTGCTAATTAAATTGTATTCGGCACGCGTCCCATATTGTAGCCAACCGCATTGCGTACACGTCCCAAAACCTCATTCATCTTCACAGATGCTCGTTTTGCGCCGTCTCTCAATACATCTTCGAGAGTATCGGGATGTTCCATATAATCATTGTATATTTTTCGCGGTCCTTCGGTGAGCTGCATCAATAAATCATACAATGCGAGTTTTGCATGGCCATAGCCGAATCCAGGCGTTTTATACTTTTCGGCCAGTTCCTGGCATTGTGCTTCGGTCGCAAACAATTTATAGATATTGTATACATTGCAATGCTCATAATCTTTGGGCTGATCGATTGGCGTAGAATCGGTCACAATGCTCATAATCTGTTTTTTGAGCTGCTTTGGCGTATACATCAGATTGATGGTGTTGCCATACGATTTGGACATCTTGCGGCCATCCAGTCCGGGAATCGTCGCCATGGTTTCGTTGAATTTTGCCTGCGGCAGATGGAAGACTTCGCCAAAGGTAAAATTGAAACGCTCGGCCATATCGCGCGTCATTTCGACGTGCTGTACCTGGTCTTTGCCAACGGGAACGATATCGGAATCGTGAATCAGAATATCGGCAGCCATCAGCACGGGATAAGCGAACAAACCGTGGCATTCTTCTCCGGCAGTGCCGCGATCCTTGGCAGCTTTCCAGGCATGTGCGCGTTCGAGCAATCCCATATTCGTCATGCACGACAACATCCATGCGAGCTCGCAAACCTGCGGCAAATCCGACTGACGATAGAAAATGCACTTTTGGGGATCGAGGCCAAAAGCAAGAAAATAAGCCGCAATGCCGTGCGAATACTCGCGCATTTTGGCTGCATCATGCACGGTCGTCATCGCGTGATAATCGGCGATGAAATACCTGCAGTCGTAGGAATCCTGCAATGCAATGGCGGGGCGAATCATGCCCAGGTGGTTGCCGATATGCGGAGTTGAAGTCGGTTTAATGCCGCTGAGTGAAATCATGGTTTTTCCTTTTAAAAATGGCTTTATGTAACGCGCGTGGGTATGAATTGTCTCACGATATAATAGTATTTATGGCCCCGAGCATAGAGCATCGAGCCGGGAGCCTGCTATTGATCACTCGATGCTCGACGCTCATCGCTCCAAGCCATCAAGCAGACAACCCAACATTTTCATATCCACGCTCGTTAAACAGAGCTAAAAATCGTTATCAAACATGAGATTCCGGATGACATCGGGGACATGTTCGGGCAAATAGCGCACGATATCGAGGAATTCGGTAAGGAATTTCATCGTCTGCCGCGGATTGGCCAATTGTCCCTGTTGCGTGAGTGCATTCACGACGTCCGAAAGAGGCGCCTCAATGCCCTCAGGAATCGTGGCATCGGGGTAGGCTTTGCGGTACAGCTCGACCAGATGCTCGGTCATCTGCAGGTAATCCGGCGCCGTGAGATGATTGAGATAGCAAATGTATTGTGGCGGAATTGCTTCCTGCAGCACGCGAATGCCATCCGAATTCGGCGTCATGGCAAAGACGAGATAGAGCCCCGGATTGTCCGAATACCTCGGCGGCAATTCTCGCTGAATGCCGTAACCGCCGGTGAGCAGCTCATCTTTGGTATATGGCAGGCAATCGTCGTCTGCGCCGCCGACGGCATGCGACCACGCCTGGAACAGCGATTTGGCAAACATGCGGTTTTGCGGCGAAAGCAATGTATAAAACTCGGCTTCGTCGATCACGACGACCAATCCTGCATACCCGACATCTTTGGCGAGCTGCGCGATACCATTCAGAATATAGCCGTAAATCTTGGCCCATGGCCGATAGTCGAGCAGCGAATAAATCTTTGGAAAGCGGCCGCGAATCTGGTTGAGTTCGTCGTCGATATCCTGATTGGACTGCGTGGGATGTCCCTCGATCCATTCGAGCAGCAGATGTTTGGCCTGCTGGCTCCATGTGGCCGGATCGCCCAGACGCGCAGGAATCTGCAGATGTTCCGGGTCTTCGAGCGCCCGCATATAGGCAATGGCCGGTGAAAGATACAGGTGCAGCCCCATGTTGAGCTGTTCGCGAATCGAACGCACGGGCTGCCGTGTTTTGTCGGTTTTGACAAGATATTTGGCCAGAATTTCGTCGTTATGTGCCGCCAGATGCAGCAATGGCTCCAGACCATCCAGACTGTCGGGATGATCGGGATAGATGAGGTTGCGCATGATGGCGTGATAGATGCGCTTAGGCTGTGACGGCGACAGTTCGGCGTGATCGAGCGTGACTTTCGACACAAGGAAATTCGCCTTGAGCGCCATCTGCTCGATGAGTTCGAGCATGTGCGATTTGCCGAGACCGTAATCGCCCAGAAATGCGCGTCTGGCCCCGGACTGCGCACACTGGCTGAGGTCGTGCCTGACGATATCGATTTCGACGTCGCGGCCCACCGTGATCTTTTCGAGATCGGTAGCCGGCACAACGCCGAGTCGCATGGCCTCGATCGTGAGTGCAGCGCGGAAACCAGCAGATTTTGTTGTCGAAGCGTTAGGCATATCTATTCCTTGATATGACTTGGGGCGTTGCGGGGGGAACCCCCGCTGAGGGGGGGCCGGAGTGAGCACCATCCGGTGAATGGTGCGAACGTAGAGCCCAGTGAGCAAATCAAATACGCAAGTCGAAGCACCATGTGCGAGAGACGCAGCGAATTTGATATTGCGAACTGTGGATGGTGCGTATTGGCGCGGCGCTATTTCGGCAGGAGACGTGTCACGACACGTCTCTGCCTCCATACGCGCTCGCGGCGCGGCTATTTCGCTGATGCTCAATACGCCGCGCCAATAGCACCGCAGGGGGCGGCTGCCCCCCACATACAAAAGACCTAGAAATCGTCGAATTCGTCTTCGGATTCGGCCTCGGTGGTGAGCGTCTGCTGCCCGGACCAAATGAATTCCTTCGCTTTGTCCTCGTCCAGCTCGTATTCGCCATCGGCAAGTTCGGAGTAGAGAAAATCGACCCAGGTTTTGACGAACAGACGGCGGTGATTGACTTCAAACACAGATTCTGCGCAGACTTTGGCAAGCGTTGCGGCATTGCGATACTGCAGTTCGTGGTTGAATGCAACGTCGCGCGCATCTTCGAACACCGAAACAAGCTTGGAACCAAGCTGTGTGAGCAGTTCGTCGGGTGCCAGATCGAGCTTTTCGAGATCGATCAGAACGGCCTGCGGACTGCGAATGCTCATGGGAACCGGCGATTTGAGGCGCTGATAGAGTGCGGGATAATCGGGCACGACCGTGCGCATGAATTCGGGCGGCACCGCATAGATAAACAGCGTGTGCGGAAGTTGATGGCGACCGCACAAATCCACGACCTGACGCAAATTGTCGCCGATGATGTGGGATCGTTTGGCGCTCACCGACAAGTTGCGGTCGACTTCGTCGAACAACAGCACCGTACCGGGCAGACCAAGAGCAACGATCATCTGCAGCAGACTGCGCATCATCGTGAATCCGTTGGCACGCGAAATCTGCTCGAATACGCCGCAATCGCGCAAACCTGCCGATGTAATGTTTTCGCCCAGCAACCAGGCTTCGAGCATCTGCTCACGCTCGTAATCATTTTTCAGACATGCAATGGCGAGCTGAACAACGGCCTGGCGGCACGAATGACTTTCGCACCACGAACGCGACAGTTTTGTCATGATCCACTTCATCACTTCGCCCTGCGGGTCGCTCTGGCCTGCCGCACTGAGCCTGTCGTCGATGACGCGACGCACGACGTTGCAAATACCGAGCTGCGGGGGATCCATGATGGAATTGGGCTGCATCATCAGATGGCTGGCGACATTCTGATAGACCTTGAGCGCGTCGTCGTAGGGACATTCGGATGGCGACAATTCAACAATCGACGACACAAAGCCATATTTCCATGCGAGCTCGCGAACGCAGTGAAGGAAATGCGTCTTGCCGCCGCCGAAATAGCCCTGCACAAGTTTAAAACTGGACCCCTGTTTGAGCAGGGATTGGAAATATTCATGTTCGAGAACGTTGAGGTAACTTTCGTTTCCGACATTGATTCTGCTCAGTCCGAACTCGGGAGGCTGTCCACCTTCGCCCAGGCGCTGAATAATGTGTGCAGCGATCAATTTGTTCTCTTCATTGGTCAGCATAATTGTACTCTCAAAGAAAATAGAGCGATGTCAAACGGGCACCCGAAGGGGATTCTTCGGGCGGAACGCTGAAGTTATACCTGTCTGAAACAAATCGACAAATAATATTGTCCGTCCGTTCCCCCAAGCGGCACATATAACACGTTTGCTTTGTTTTTTGTACTACCGCCGGTCGCGGTCCCCAGATCGAGACGGAAATTGTGGTTCTGCAGCATCTTGTCCGCCCGGAGCTTCTGCAGCTGATAGGCGAGTAAAAATCGCGGAAACGGTGATAATTTCTTGTTTCCCTGGTTGGGCCAGATCCACGAAAGTGCAGGGAGAAGCTCGACGATATTGACGTGCGTCTGCGCTGGCTGCCCATTTTTGAGCAGCACCATATCGTAGGCGAGGCGGCAGATTTCCCAGAATCGTGAAGAATCGATGCGAATGGAGCGGAAATAATCGAGCTGTGCGGCATGCACACTGATGATTTCGGATGGCTCAAGCGATGTGGTCGCGAGCGGTTCGTGCGCATATGTAAACTGGCATTTGGACTGCTCGAAATTGACTTCAAGCGTGAGCGGATGCATGTAGATGACAAGCGGCGTATCGGACAGAATCTTGAGCTGTTCGGGTTTGTCCATGAGTTTGGTCAGGCCCGTGATCAGATTGTGATGCGCATTTGCTCTCAGCGCGCGCAGGCGCTCGGACAGCGCAGCATCGATTTCCTTTTGTTTTTCACCGCACCCCATACGTGCCAGATCGACTTTTCGAAGCATTTCGACTGCATCGGCCAGATAATCCTGCCGCTCCAGCGACTTTGTATTTTCCAGCTTCTCAAGCGATTTCTGGGTCGCTTTGTAATCTGTCAGTATTTTGTTCAGCGATTTGGCCGTAGCCTGAATAGAAGCAAGCAATTCCGCTTCAGAATTGAACATCCAGTAAACTCCTTAGAAATTGATCATGGCATGGTGCCTACAAGCGACGAGCGTTGAGCGAATCGTGTCATCAGACACACCCCAAATCCGGAATCCTAGCCGTCATCATTTTCCTTATCGTTGCCGATGGGGGCTTCGAGACGTGGGGAATTATTTCGCAGCACTTCGTATGCAACGCGGTTGCTGTATTGCGCATTTCTCGAAAGTGACGAGTAGGTTAAAAACTGGATGCCCTGGGTATGTTTTTTCGAATCGGGCAGGATCTCGGCGTGATAACGGGTTGCCGCCACATCGTGCAGAAATGCGGCGAGCGCAGCATCTCCGGCACCGCTTGTATTACAAAGCTTTTGCGGACCGCCCAGATAGGGATGAATATGCGTGAAAATCTGTACCGGATTTGCGCAGTTTCGTCGTAACACGAGGCGGCTGTATTCGTATTGATTGTAGTTCTCAATGGCTCCGCTGTGCAGACCATCGCGCGTCGCGCGCTTCACCGAATCGTCGGTATAGCCGCACATCGTTAAACCGCGTGCACCTTCGGTAATCAGCACGGCATCGGTGATATTGAGCAATGCTTTTCCGGCGAGCAGTGGATCGGAAAAACCGGTTAAAGCCTCGGCCTCGCGGGCATTCATGTCGGCGATATTCACATATTTGCGCAGAATATCGGTAATTTCGACCTTCATCCGGCGCACGAGTGCACTCGTTCCCATACCAAATGCCACGGGAACACCGGCTTTGTGGGCCATTTCCATCATGCGTATCGAGGCTTTTGCAATGGGGCGATTGGGATTGGCAAGGCAATACAGACTTGTGACGACCACACTGGCGTTTTGAATCACGTCTTCGGGCAAATCGTCGGGGCCATAATTGCCGCTGATTCCCGGCGCAACTGCAAATGAGCGCTCACCATCGGGTGTAAAGCAGGTCACTGCAATGCCAACCTCACCGGGACACGCCACCAACCGGTCAAGATTCACCGCTTTAGGCGTTTGAGCCACATAGGCAAATGCCGGTGTACCCGGATGAATCGTTTCGGATATCGTTCCGAGCAGAATCGCAGGTTCACCCGATAAATGCGTATAATTGCAAAGGGTATTGGCTACAGTGCCGCCTGCTGCAAACCGCACTTCAAGCCCAAGTTCGCGAACCCGGGTCAGGAGCTTTTGGATTGCTTCGGCTGAAAACTGTACGCTTTCTCCCGATACCATGCCGAGTTCGGAGAGCAGCGACTGCGGACAACCATGTATCTCAAGATCCACGATAATTTCGTCCAGCCCGACGATATACCAGGGCTTCGCTGTTGGTGTCGAAACCAGCGTCGACTTTTTCTCCGTCACTGGGAAATAATATTTACCCTTTCGAATCCCTGGAAAACGCATAATTGATACCCTCTCAGAGCAGATACGAATCACCCCCGGCTGGAGGTCTTGCCG
>CAMKRB010000211.1 GCA_946415045.1 uncultured Myxococcales bacterium | reverse complement strand
CGACCACGGGGTCGCCCCTACGCTCGCTGGCGCGCCTATGCCTGCGGCATACGGCGCGCATCCTTTTTATGAATCGTACAACGCGCACCGATTCAATCATTTAAAAGATAATTTTCATGATATTGAATCACGTGTGCATCCAAAAAAGATGGATACACATCTGCTATTTTTTTGATTCTGTGATGTTCAGATAGTACAACGTCTTTGGTCTGCCGTATCGCCGCAGGCGATAGGCAGACCGCGAGCCGTAAAGCCGTGTGGCAGCACGGCTTTAGGCGAGCAAATATAGAAGAAAACAACAGGAAAAACGATGAAATATACAGAGACTGAACGCAAATTTCTTGTAGAGGGGGATTTCAAATCATCTGTGAACGGCTCGTACCATATCGTTCAGGGCTATCTTTGCAGGGATCCGGAGCGAACCGTCCGCATCCGCATTCGGGACAATCAGGGATTTATCACGGTGAAGGGGCTGGGCAGTGACGTGGGCATGACGCGATTTGAGTGGGAGAAGGAAATTTCGCGCGACGAGGCGGAAGCACTGCTGCATCTTTGTCTGCCCGGAGTGATCGACAAAACGCGATATCTGGCCGATTTTGGCGGACACACATTTGAAATCGACGAATTTCATGGGGCACAGCAAGGCCTTGTGCTGGCCGAGATTGAGCTGAACGCAGCAGACGAATCGTTTGAAAAACCGTCGTGGCTAGGGCGCGAGGTCACCGGTGATCCGCAATACTACAACAGCAATATGGGATGAATACTGCGGATTACTGGTTCAAGCGTGCCAGAGCGGCTCTATCGTTTAACCGCACGGCCTGCTGTATAGCAATTTCTCGGCACAGGCGACCCTGTTCACGGGATGCATAGCGGTCGCAAAGCTGCGAAGCAAGTTCTGTGCAGAACAGGATATCGGCATCGACGACCATGCTGTCTTCGAGTGATTTCCCCAGTCTGAGAACGGCATCGTTAAAAGTCGGCCAATCAAAAGTTGCCGCACAGCAAGGCAAAAGCTCGGCATACAGCCAGTTCAGATCGAAAGTCTGACCGACGCTTTCCATTTTGTCGATTTGCTCGAGCACGAGCAATTTGGCCTCGGAGAACTGCCGTTTGTCGATGAGCAGCAGCACCAGATTGATCAGCGTTGTGCATCCTTCGAGCGGGCTAACCTCACGATACATGCTCATGGCATTGCGATAATAGGCCTCGGCCTGTTCGGGCTGATGGTAGCCCAGTCTGTAGATTTCGCCGATATCGTTGAGGCAGTGCGCGATATAGATACGAAATCCCATCTGCTGGAAGATGTTGTAGGCGTATTCGGTATTGATTCTGGCATCTTCGTAGCAGCCGCCGTGCAGATAGGTATTTCCCAGAGATTTATAGGATCGTCCCAGACCATACTGATCGTGGGTCTGTGTCTGGATTTCGATGGCCTGCTGGAAATAGTTTCTGGCCAAATCGAGTTCGTGGCGGATGTCGCAGATGCGGCCGATAAGCCAAAGATTATCGGCTCTGTCGTTCTGATACTGATTGCGCCGTCGTTCGCTGATCTGCCCAAAGAACGACAGGGCAGCCATCAGAGCATCGAGTGCATCGGGAATATTGTTGCGCAAATTGAGCAGGAGACCTTTTTCTTTATAAGCCAGAGCCTGAACGATAGGCGAATGGGTGCGCAAACCGATTTCGAGCGCTTTTTCGATCAAAGGTTCGGCAGCCTCGAGCTTCACTTCCTGAATATAAGTATTGGCATCTGCGATCCATCCGAGTGCGCGGATCGGGCTATTTTCATCGGCCTGACATTTGTCGAGCGCGATTTCGCGGTCGTGAATGAGCGAGTGAGCGACGCCGTATTCGCTGCGCTGACGCCGTTGAATGGCTGCCTGCAACAGCGGTTCGATGCATGATTCATAAGCCTCGGCCGCATACAGATGCATGGCGCGGCGTTCGTGATAGAAATCCAGAGCGGACGAAAAGTAATCCTGCAGCATATCGGCGCAAACCAGGTGATGCTGCCGGAACCGGTTATTTTCGCGGGCATTGCGCAGCAAGGATTCGCGCAGCAGCTCGTGTACGAAGCGAACCGTTGGATACTTGACTTCGAACAGACAGTGTTCGAGCATGCGTTCCTGTGTTTTAAAGCAGGATCCGAGATCCGACATTTCGCATGCGATTCGCCATTCATCGGCATCGAACTGAGCGCCGAGAACGGCCGCAATTTCAAGCTGTTCGATAATCGTGCTCATGCGCTTGGAGTCGGCAAAGATGAGTCTGAGCCGCGACAGCCAGAGTTCGTGCAGTGAGTCGGGAAGCGCCACGGATGCGTTGTCTTTGACGCGGAAACCAGTTGCACCGGGTTCGAGCAAACCGCGTTCGACCCAGTCACCGACCAGCTGAATGGCAAACAGCGGCATACCGCTGGTGCGCTGTGCAACCTGAGTACAAAGCTCATCATCCAGACCGATCAATTCGTGGACCAGCTGCAAATGCGCATCTGACGGAAGCGGCGCGATGCTCATGCGCGTCACTCTCGGAGTATCCATCATCTGTTTATATGCAATTTCCCTGGATGTTTCGCGAGCAATATCCTCGCTTCGGGTGGTCGCCAGGATGAGCAAAGGAATGCCCTGTGCCATTTCGGAAGTGAGCATGAAGTGGACGAAATCCATTGAATAGGTCGAATAATGGCAGTCGTCGAGCCAGAGCACAACCGCCCGATCGTGGCAGATACGGCGCAGAAACCTGCACAAAACGGCATATTGTTCCTCGATCGTATTAAACCGGATACCAGGGATGGGATTATCGGGATTATCGGGGAGCATCATCAATTCGACGAGCGGCATGGCATCATCGTATTCGGGATCGAGCGGATGTTCGGCAAGTATCCATTTGACCCGTTCCAATGCCTTATCGCGCGTCATATTCTGGCAGGCCAGATAATACATGATGGCGCGTGCAATTCCAGGCGCGTTGAGATGATCTTCGTAATGGTTGGCTTTGAGGGTGTGAGCGAGTGACAGCTCGTGTGCGCGTTGCGACATCCACTCGACGATACGGGATTTTCCTGTACCTCTGGGTCCGTCGAGCACGACGGCTCGCGGGGTATTGTCAGCCCGGGTGCTGAGGAGCTGTGCATAGATGATATCGCGTTCGTTGTCGCGATCGACCATTGGAATCGAGCGCAATCCCCAAAGTCCCAGACCTGCGCCCAAAAGCTGCCCAAAACGGGGAATGTTGGATTCGATGCGCCACGTCTTTGGCGCGGGAAACGCGGAACCGCCATGAACGCCAGTATCATTCCCTCGCTGTCGATACACCTCAGCCAGCGTCGTCAGTTCCTGGCCAAGTCCACTGGCTTTTTCGTGAGACAATTTCTCGTTTTGCGAGATCACGCGGGCGATATCGGCCGTATCCATGCGCACCGTATCCCCGACATCAGCGAGCAATTCTTCGGCGATATCCTCATCATGCTCAAACCCAACGGTCGGCTGCTGATCGTGAGGATACAGCGTATTAAATATACTCGAAACGACGCCCTCTCCGGCGACGCTGTAATCGTTGGAATCGGGGACAGCACTCTGTCCGGTATTGACCGTGGATTTTTCGGGTTCGGCGACCTCTGGTTCGGGCAGTGACAGCAGTTCCCATGCGGCCTCGGCCGCATATTCAAACCGATCCATCACTTTTTTGGCCAGCATTTTCGAAAGCCATTTCTGGAAGCCTTCGGGCAGATGCCGCCCCGTGACAGGCTCGGGATCTTCGTGAAGCTGACAGCGCAGAATATCGGTGCCTTTGGCATGTGCAAAGATGCGTTTTCCGGTCGCAAACTGATAGGCGATACATCCCAGAGAATACAAATCAGTCCATGGTCCCTGGTCACGGGTCGCATTGAGAATCTGTTCGGGAGCCATATAACGCGGGGTACCGGCAACGACGCCATCCTGCAGCTCTTTCACGCCCACAGCCTTTGCAATGCCAAAATCCGTCAGCATCACGCGGGAATACTCGCCTTCCTGCATGAGCAGGATGTTACCGGGTTTGATGTCGCGATGAATCACATCACGAGCATGCGCATGAGCCAAAGCATCCAGGAGTTCCAGCAACAAAAAGCGCATCTGAACCCAGGGCAGCGGAGCCTTCGGTTTTGGCAGCGTACCGCCGGTCGCCAGTTCCATCGCATAATACTGACTGCCGGACGCAAAAAAACCTTCCGAAGCCTCACTCAGTGCTTCATCTGTCACACCATAATCGAGCAAATTGATAATTGACGGATGATGAAGACGCGCAACTGCGCGCACTTCATTCGTGAATGCCTGGCGAAACGTATCATCCTGCTCGCCTACAGCCGTCAGGATCTTGATGGCCACCGGAAGCGCCTGGCTGCGGTGTACACCTTCCCACACCACACCCATCGTGCCCTTGCCGATCTGTTTGACTAAGTCAAATGGCCCTAATGATAATCTCGATTCCATCTTGTTTTCCGTATTTCAATCTCACCATCAAGATTACACACACCTACATCTACACTCTACCCTCTTTTGCGTCAAATAGCACGATCTTTTATGCGCAAATGCAAATCGCATCCTGCCATTCTTGCGCATTGCCAATAATTGGCTATTCTGAAGCCGATTATGTCCGGTGCGCAGCAGCTTCTGCGCATATTCTTCAATTTCTGTTCTCTGGTATCGCATGAAATTCGCTCACATTCCTCATCCGCTTCTATTTTTGTTTGCGGCTTCCATACCAACCGCAGCATACGCCGATTTGTACCGTTATCAGACCAGAGAAGGAGAAATCATCCTCACGACCGAACCCCGCAAAGATCTGAAACTGCTCGAAGTGATTCGCGACAATGCTTCGAAATCTTCATCGCATTCGAAATCTTCGGCAGGTACAGCGAGCAATGGATCGTCGGGGCATTCGCCAAAAGCTGGAGTGAGTCCGGCACAGGCTCCGGCTTCAAACCGATATGACGACTATATTGCCGAAGCATCCGAAAAATACCAGATCCCAACTGCATTTATCCGGGCCGTCATCAAAATCGAAAGCAATTTCAATCCCCGCGCGGTCAGCCGGGTCGGAGCCATGGGTCTGATGCAGCTCATGCCCGAAACCGCTCGCCACATGCAAGTGGATGATCCCTTTGATCCACGCCAGAATATCATGGGTGGAACGCGGTATCTGCGGAGGCTCTCGGACCGATATGACGGCGATATTAACCTGGTTTTATCGGGATATCATGCGGGTCCGGGCAATGTCGAAAAAGCCGGCGGCATTCCTTTTGAAAAAACGCAGCAATATGTGCGCAATGTTTATGGATGGTATCTCAAATACCAGGCCGAAGAAAAAAGCAAGGCAGCCAGCCATTAGCCAGCTGCCTGATGGAAACAGGTCTGATGATGCGCGTCCAGGTCGGTTTGACGCTATTTAATCCGGGATTCAAGCTGCGACCGGTATGAAGCGAACTCGAATGCGTCGTAAACCTTGAACCAGTTGTTTTTGTCGTAGACGCCACGGTACATGATTTCACCGGCATCCACGCGGTTGGCATCGAAATCCATCGTCTTGAGAATACGGGTGATTTGATCGCAGGTGAGCAGATTGCCGCTGTCGATAACGGAACGAATCAGGACGATTCTGTCTTTGTCGAAGCTGGCTTTTTGCACGCTGTTGAAGAAGCTCTGGAAACTGGACTGGTTCATGGGCATGGCGCCGTGCATTGGCGGTCTGGCCATTGGAGGCTGCGCGGATGGCGCAGCATGGCTGTCAACCGGACGATAGACGACGTTGGCATCCGGCCGCACCGAAGGTGCTGGCTGAGCTGGTACCGGCATTACCGCGGGTCCGGGAGGCATTACCGCGGGTCCGGGAGGCATTACCGCTGGTCCGGGAGGCATTACCGCTGGTCCGGGAGGCATCGGCGGCGCAACCATCGCACTTTCCTGATAATTATGGATTCTGTCCCAGCCATCCATCCACGATTTCGATCTGCCCTTGGATTTGCTGCACTGCGCATCAAACTGGCTGATGGCGTAATCGGCAGCCTGAACCATCTTATAGGCATTGAGCGCATGTGACGACAGATTGCGGTATTTGTAGTAGACAATGCGATAATAATTGTCTGCGGCGTCCTTGAGATCCAGCAATCTTTCGCGTGAATACACAAACTTGTCGTGCTGTGACGCATAGCGGCCGGTGTTGTCATAGAGATTCGCGTTGGCTCTGACCAGCGCACTCATGGCTGAGAGCACATCGTTGTCGCGAATGTTGGACGACGCAAGATCCAACTGCAAACTGTTCAGATTCTGGCTCAGATCCAGCTGGAAATAAACGAATTCGCGGGAATCGAGCCGACAGCTGGCCGGATTATTGTGAGGCTTTGCTTCTGCAAGCCCCGGAAGCATCAAACAACCGGCCAATCCAAACAATGCCAATAAATTCGAATACTTTTTCATCTCATCACCTCTTTGGAATTTGCGATTATCATGGTTCCAACCTGGCTCAACGAGCGGTTGGGAAAAGTTCTGGTATATCGTAAATGCCAAAGGCGTGCCAAAATGGTCAGAACGAATTCACCGCAATGCCAGCCAGCGATATCATAAAGCCAGAAACCGGGGCGTTGCGGGGCAGAGCCCCGCACTGGGGGTAGACGCGTATCGAAGCTGTGCGCCGCAAGGCGCATAGCGAGATAGCGG
>CAMKRB010000210.1 GCA_946415045.1 uncultured Myxococcales bacterium | reverse complement strand
TTGGGCATCCCCCCTTTTATCAGTGTCCAATTTTGTGGGTACAGTTTACCCCCTACCAACCCCCGCGCGTCTGGGGGCTCTGCCCCCAGTCCCCCCGGCTTTAGTTCTATGTATTCTTTAGTACGACGATAAAACGCCATCCACGGCGTTGTATCGTCGTCCCGCCGACGTCCTGTCGGCGGGAGAATTTATGTGCTTATCAGGACGGCCTGCGGCCGTAAGCACATATTTTTCGAGGCTGCGCGCCGTTTTTTCGAGGCTGCGCGCCGCAAGCCGTCCCAAAAGATACAGAGTCGACTATGGATGAAGCTGTCGTTTTGCAGTTTCAGCTACGATGGCATAGGCATCGTTTTGCGCATTCTGCAGTACGGCTTTGTCGTCCGGATTATTGGGATCGAGATGAGAGAGTGCCGTTGCGCGCACGAGGTAGTGATCGTTTTTAGCCAGTTCCCGCAAAGCTTTTTGACTTTGAGGTGAGTTGAACTGAGCCACGGCATTGACAGCCTGTATACGGATAGCCAGTTCACTGCCGGATTGCGCGGTTTTTATGCTTTGCTCGAGCATTTCTGCAGAATTGGTGAGTGCGAGTGCGCGCAGACTGAGTGTAGCCAGATGCTTGTCGCTCGAGTTCAGCCAGGATCTTAGGTAACTTTGGATGGATATTGCAGTCTGGCTCAGGATTTTTCGTTCTTCGGGATTGTTGCTGTCGAAACGCGGGAGGCTTTCGGGCGTCACCATATCGTGCAGCATCTGAATGCGGCATGCATTTTTGGCATTTGGTTCGGAGATTATTGAACCAACGGCGATCTGCTGAGCGATTTCGACCATGGCTTTATCATGATTGGAAAGCCATTTGGACGAAGTGTTTTGCCCATTTTGGGGCATCGCCAGATCTGCGAAATGATTCATGAGCAGTTCGAGATTGAAATTGCTCTGATAATGCGTGGTGCTGCCCTGGATAAAAGCGCCCTGTGCCTCGGGCTGAGTGAGCGTCGCCAGGGAAACGTCCTGAGTATCGGTCAGAATGAGACGCGCGGCCATTGCTCTGGTTTCGGGTTTTCCACACCACAGATTTTCCAGGATTCTGGAGGCAGCATCACCGGTTTGCGCATAAGTCCAAAGCAGATATGGCGTCAGTTCACCGACTTCGAGATGTTTATGCACATCGGCGAAGGACTGTTTGTCTTTGGCATACGCGAGAGCCCATGCGGCAACACTTTTAACCAGGGGGCTGGGATCGGAAGCAAACATCTTGCGGATGCGATCGACATGGGCATTCTGCCGGCCAAGTCCGATGATAGCGAGTGCACGGAAAGAATCGAGCGCGTTATCCAGGATGCCGAGCAATTCAGAGGTTGCAGCAGGAGCCTGAATCAGACCAAGCGCCCAGATGGCGTGTTCGCGCAATGCACGGGGATATTGGGAAGACAGATATTTTTTGAGTACGGGAACTGCGGCAGGAAGCTGCGCATGCGCGATGGCACGCATCGCATCCAGCTGCATCATGCGACCGGCTTCAGAAACCGGCGCATTATCGATTATCTGATCAAGCGCCTGAATGACCGATGCGGTAGCCATCCACTCGCTCAAAGCCAATGCACGAGCAGATAAACCAGCGTCATTCTGCACGAGGGATTCGACGATGACGGATGCATACTTGTCACGCAGCTCGTTGAGCGCATGTCGGGCTGTATACAGATGCTGCGCATCCCGCGTGCGAATGTCGAGGATATAGGGTTGTGACTGTGCGTCTGCAATCTGCAGCAAAATGTCGAGATACATCACCTTGTGGGATCTCGAACGCTGCAAAGGCAGCAATTTGTTGGCGAGTTCTTCGAGCGTACCACGATAGCTATGGTCGTCGATGGCGCGTTGCGCAGCCTTGAGCATGAGCGCTTCGTCATTGCCATTCGACACGATATGAACATAGATATCGTCGGCTTCTTTATCTTTTCCAATAATCGACAGGCATGTAGCATTTTTGAAAGCAACAGCAAAATTGCGGCTGTCGATTTGGAAAGCGGTTTCGTAATTGTGGGATGCTTCTTCGTAAAGCCGCCGCTTGAACAAAACGTCGCCCAGCCGCTCGTGCGTATCGGCGTCGCTTGCATTGAGCTGCAGCGCATCCGAAAGATGTTTTTGAGCGCTTTCGAAGTCGCCTGCTGCCAAATCGAGATCAGACATGGCGAGGAGTGCATCGTATTTTTCAACTTCCGAAACCTGTGCGAGGTTTTGGAGCGTTTGCGAAGCCTGACCAAAATCGCCGGCAGCAGCCTGAAGTGCACTGAGAGCTTTGATGGCATCCGGTTCTTTTGGGTGACGCGCCAGATAACTCTGGACAGTTGGAATTGCTTCGACGGGCATCTGGAGCGTTTCGGCGATTTTTGCAAAAAGCAGGAGTCCGGGGAGATCGTCGGGACTTGCCTCACACTGAGCCCGGAATTGCTTAATGGCATTGGGACCTGCGCCACGAGACTTGTAAATCGTCGCAATCTGTCGGGCAGCCACGGCTCGGGATGCCGATATTGGACAGACCTGGGCTAGTTTTTTCCATGCGTCTACAGCCTGCTCCTGTTTATGATTTCGCGTAAGGATATCGGCATACTGCATGTGTGCCTGGCAATCTTTGGCGTTTGCATTCAAACTCTTGAGATAAAGTGCTTCGGCTTCTTCGCTGTATCCGTGTTCATCGTAAATCCGTGCAAGGAACTCGAGTTTTGTTGCCTTGTCGATGGGCAATTTCTCGATTTTCTGCCACGTTGCGATCGCTTTTTTCTTTTCACCATCGGCATCGTACTGATCGCCCAGAGCTTCGAGCGCTTCGATATCGGACGGATGTTTTTTGACCCAATTTTCGTAAATGGTACGCGATTTCTGGTAGCGGCCGTTCATCTGGTAATACTCGGCGACTTTGCGCTGCGTATCGAAATCGTTTGGTGAAGCCTTGAGAATATCTTCGAGAACGCTGAAAGCCTCATCCTGTTTTTTTTGCTGCATCAGGACATCGTAAAGCTCGAAGCGGTAATCAGGATTATCCGGTACAGCCTTGATAAGCGCCTTTTGGGCGGCGATCATTTTATCCGTCTGTCCGTGGCTGCGATAAAAGCGGATGCGTTTTTCGTGAGCCTCGGTTTGCTTTGGAGCGGAGGCGACAGCTTTTTCGATTTGTGCAATGGCTTTATCCGGCTGATTGGTTTCTTCGTAGAGATCGGCGAGTTCCAGACGCTGGTTGTAATCCGGGGATTTCCAACGCGTTTCGAGCGTTTTAATGAGGTCGGCCACATTTCCTTTGCGTCGTGCGATATCAATGATGCTGGCAGAGAGTTGTCGCTGCATCCAGTGGTTTGCCGGCAATTTCTTTGACAAGGCCTCATATCTGGCGAGTGCTTCATCATCGCGCCCTTCCTGCTCGTAGAGCATGGCGATATCGAGTTCGATTTGTTCCTTATCGCTTGAAGAAGCGCTTTTCATGCCGTCCTGCAGGACGTTTCGGGCGTCGTCCCAGAGTTTGTTCTGGGCATAGATTTGAGACAGTTCGCGGCGCACAAAGAGCGAATTCGGTTCGAGTTTAATCAGTTCAGCGAAATATTTTTTCGCGCCGCTGATATCCCGTCGATAGAGTGCAATTTCTGCGAGTGCGCGATAGATTTCCTGTTTCTGGTCGCGGTTTGGATTGAGGCCGGAAGCGGCTTCATAGGCGCTGACGGCTTGTTCGAAGTTCCGGTTCTCGGCTTCGGCGGCAGCGATTGACATGTAGACGAGCGGTGTCTTTTTTATGGCGACGGCTTTTTTGTAGGATGCAAGCGCATCCGCCGTTCTTCCGCCATACTGATACATGTGCCCGAGCACCATGTTCAGGTTGAAATTATTAGGTTTTGCGGCGACTTTTTTTTCGTAGTCGGCGAGGAGTTTCTGATAAGCAGCGCCTTTACCGACGGTCGCCATCAGCTGATTAAAAGCGTAGGATTTTTCGGGCGACTGATCGACGAGTTGCTGGTAACGCTCGATTTTTCGGGATTCGACGAGGTTATCGTCGGCAGCCCAGTTATCCTGTGCAGATGCGGAATGTGGCACGAGGACGGGTGCGAAAGCGGCCGCAAGCAGCAGGGTGGCGCAAATACAGACATGACGAAAGGTGGATTTCTTCATGATAGTTGTTGCCTGTGTTTGGGGGCGTCGCGGGGGTATCCCCCGCGGCGGGGGTAGCGTCGTATTTACGCAGCAGACGTGCGAATCGCACGTCTTTGCTGCGTAAATAGACGCGTAGGGGGTGTCCCCCACATTAGAGAAACAAAATAGCGGAAAGACACGAAGGTTTAGAATTCGACGCCCATGCCGAGCTGACCGAAGAAATAGCCTTTAAAGCCGCCTTCGGCGCGGATGGTGAGGATATCGACGAGCGTGAATTTAAAGCCAAGCGCAATGGTGGCAAATCCGATTCCCCATGGCATCTCGGTGAAATCGGAGCTTGTGGGCTCGTGCGGGCAATCTTTGATATCGCCTGCGGAATAGGCGCACGAGGAACGGATGGCGTATTTCTCTGCGCCGCCGAGGATGATGCCGCCCCACAGACCACCGCCGTAATAGAAATCGAGTTCGGTGAGTGCGGATGCGTTTTGGACGATGGGTATGATGTGATAGGCAGCGACTTCGATCGCGACGATGCTGTAGTCCTGGCGGATAAAATCGGCCAGATGGAGCTGTTCCTTATGGTCGTTGGTAAGCCAGAAATCGTCGCCTGTTTTGGCGTTTATCCATGACAGCGAGAAGCGCATTTCGCAGGGTGCAGTAAAGCGCAGGATGTAGTCGAGCGAGAAGCCCATATTCGCGGTGCCGTCCCACATGCTGCCGTGATATGCAAACCAATTGTCGATGATGCTGTCGGGGACGCCGAGAAAAGTCAATCCTAGCTGGAGACCGTGTCCTTTGATGATTTTTTCGGAATTGCTGTCGTCATCCACGGTGGAAGCGACGGCGATATTTGAACTGTCGTCCGTTTGAGGCATCGCCTCCGGGTCAACCGGCAGAAGCGCGACATCATTATTATCAGCATTATCGGCTGCTTGTCCTTCATCGTCCCGAACAGCGGGCGAGGCATCATCGTCTTCATCCGTAAGAATGATGCGGGGGCGTGTGGAAGACTGAGAAACATCCGCATTCTGCACGTCATCGGATTGCTGGGCAAACGCAGGTGCGGCAAGCAAAAAAGCAGAAGCAATCAGGGGGATAGATAAAATTGAACGAATAGACATAAAAACCTCACGAATGGCATCGATGGCCACAATAAGGATAAACCGGGAGATATTTTAAGCGAATTATGCCAAAGTGGCAAGTATGCAGAATTGGTATGCAAAAATAAAAATGTGATGAAAAAAACATGATATCGAAACCAATGCGTGCTATGTATGCGACGTTTTTTTGGGTGCCGATGTGATTGACATTGGCCGTATCCCAGTTTCTGTAAACCATTTAAGGAAATTCGATGAATAATCAGCAAAGAAACGAACTGTGTCACTGTGGTAGTGGTAAAAAATACAAGAACTGCTGTATGCGCAAGGATGAAGCGCAGGCGCAGCTTTCGCGTCAGCAGTTTGATGTGCGCCGGGTTATCGGCCCCAATACGACGCCGTATGCATTTTGGAAGCGTTGGAGCGCAGCCTGTGGCCGCAATGAATTCGGTCTCGTTTATGACATGCTTCTCCCGAACGGTGCGCTGAGCGAGCGCTTTAAATCTGCCGAAGATTTCTTCGTCAACATCAATGAAATCGGCCTTCCTTACGAAAGCCGCTGGAATCTGGACAAGATTAAGCTCACCGAAACGACGTGTAAATATCTTTGCCACCGCACCGACAGCGATGACAAAAACGCCGATGTCATTGTCTCGATGATGTCGCTGGTTCGCACGGAACAGGGTTATCGCGTTGAGAATATTCAGCGTGAAGTATGCAAACCCGGCGCAGATTTCATGCTGTCGTTCGAAATTTTTGGCGAGAAAAGCGCGGAAGCAGATTATCTGAAAAAGCTCAAAACCGGATGGACTCGCCCGGATCTGACCGACGCCTCCTCTCGCTATGTAGCCCCGGCTGAAACCTAGTCCCACCCCAGGAGTGCATGATGGGATACCGCAAGATCGCCATGCCAGATCGAAATCTGCTGGCGCAGATGCTGAAAACGACAATATTCAAGACACTGGATTCGGGCAGCGTGGACAGCTTGCGCGAGATGCTTGAGTTTTGCCAGGCGGATGCAGGTGAATGCATCCGCGAATGTGGCGATGAACGTTATGCACTATACATTATAGTATCGGGGAGCGCGCACTTGTCACTCCCCAACTCGACCGAATCGTTCGCCGGTCTTGAAGCCGGCGATGTGTTTGGCATGCTCGCCATTCTTTTCAAATGCGAAAGCGGTTTTGATGTATATGCCGACGCGCAGACTCAGTTTCTTATGATAGATGCTGCAACCATGCGCATGCTCGAAGTATCCAATCCTCAGCTGGCTCTGGCAATGCTCCGTGCCATTCGTACCAGTCTTTCGCCAATCATATGCAAAGCCATCCCATCGATCTCCAGGCTGACGACAATATCGTGACACAAAAAATGTAACCGTTC
This sequence comes from uncultured Myxococcales bacterium, assembly GCA_946415045.1. Lineage (GTDB taxonomy): Bacteria > Myxococcota_A > Bradymonadia > UBA4248 > UBA4248 > UBA4248. The sequence continues at coordinate 84 of CAMKRB010000210.1, read as the reverse complement.
AGCCCTAATATGCTCTTTTTGACGGCTTTCGCCGTAAGCACATGATTTGCGCGGCTACGCGCCGCAGGCGGCAAGGGGCGTTGT
>CAMKRB010000209.1 GCA_946415045.1 uncultured Myxococcales bacterium | reverse complement strand
CGACGCATTCACCATTTTCGATTTTTTGGTTTGTGCCGCACTTGATATCGACGCAGACACCGTTTTCGAGTTTCTGATCAGATAAACAATTATCCACAGTTTCTTCGAATACGATGCTTTCGTTGCATCCAATGCTCATACCTGCAAACAACAGACTAGTGATAACAACGCGATTTAAACTCACCATTCACATACCCCATAGAACGGAAAACCGGCGATTTTGGACAGAAAATCCAAAAATCGTCACATTACTTGTAAAAACTGTGCCACAGTTTGTTCGATATCTTTCGGGGTACGCAAACAAACATCTGCCTCCAGCACGGGTACGCGTCTGATAATCTGCATCATTGCCGCGAACTGTGCCTTTGAGAAGGCTTTGGGTGGATGTGAGATGGTCATTTGTTGCGTGAGTAAATCGGGGATGACGCACGATTTATCCAAAACCGGGTGTGGCGTACCGGATGCATTGGCTGCATGCAGTATAATCAGTGATTTCAGTTGAGTAGGGGCATGAAGCAGTCTGGATGGCTGGATGCGAAGCGCCTTTTTGAATTTGATCGTGTCGATGGATTCGACAAAAGGCGCATCATTAAACAGACTGTGCCTCATGGCGAGATGCGATGAAGAAGGAACTGCATAGACGTTATGATCGTCGCAAAACAGGGGCAGAACATCGTCTGCAGCGAGACAAAATCCAGTGCTGGCCGCCAGGAGTGCGGCAGAAAGCGTGGATTTCCCGACACCTGGAAGTGCCAGAAGACCCACACAGCCATCGGATGATGAAACCGCACCACAGTGGAGTAAAACATATCCACTTAGCAGTCGCAAAAATGGACAACCTATCCGCTCATAGAGATAAAAGTCGGGCAGCATTTGTGGAACCGCTGGTTTGAGTGAGATCTGTCCGGACTCCGGGCAGAGCGTGAACTGATTGTCCTCGTATTGGATGCAAAAACTCGAATGGTGGGCGATTCTGACTGTGAGATGCCCGAAAGTGTTATTATCGTGCAACAAACCATCTGGGGTTTGCATCCAAATCGATTGGTATTGATTTCGAATGTATTCAGGCAGTGAATCTGTCATTTCACACGCAATCGTCGTGGACAATCAGAATGCCGGCATCAACGAGTTCGTTTGCCAGTTCTTTGAAATCAGCGCGCAGCGTGTCTTCCGAAACGCCTTCATACTTCTGCAACGCAGCGTGAATGATTTCGTCTTCAGAATAATCGGAGATGTGCTCGAAGAACCACCGTGCGGTATGGTTAAGCGAGTAGTAGGCATTCTGTTCGAGAGCCATCACGATGAGCGAATCATCGAGCATCTGTATATCTATATCTGGTGAGAGTGAATATCTATGCATGAGTCATGAAGCTATTGCTGTTGAATGGACAGGGTTTCAGATGCGGACGAGTGGATATAGTTGTAGCGAAGTTCAGCTGTTGAAAACCGATTGAAATCGAAACCGTTACGTATGGATTTATAGGCTGTAATCTGGATGTAAAGCTGCCCGCTGTGATCTGCCGGCCACTTGTGGTAGGTTGGAAATTCGGCCGAAGTGGCGCTTCCGGGCAGATAGAACTGATAGAGCAGCCGTTGTCCGGCTGAGCTGTACATCGTGACTGTTATCTGGTAAAAATCTACATTTTGGGGGTACTCAACAGTCCATGCAATGGTACCGGTGCTGAGAATGTCTTCACTGCTATCGGTTAGAAAACGGGGAATCGGTGCCGCCGGGCCGACATCAAGAATTGTCTGGGAAATGGGGTTGTCGTAGCTATAGAACACTGTTGCAGGATAATAGTATCGAATCTGACCTGTGTTTGAAAGGCCGGATGAATATGCGCCGACGACATGCGAAATCGTTGCATCTTCAAGGACGCCGCTTAATTGCGGAAGGTTGGTGGCGACGACGAGATCTGTATATGAATGGCTCATGAGAAATCCGCCGATATAACCTTCGTTTCCAAGCGAAATATAGCTGTTCGAGATGACGATATTGGGGCCGGATTTGAGTGGTGCATCGATGAGTTTGATGGGTTGTGTCTGATTGAGTGGAATCGTGCAGGACAGGTCGTTGACGATCTCCATGCCGTCGGTTACCATGATATGCCGCACCATGCCGATATATTTGGGCGTAAAATCGCCGGTTTTGATGTTGTGCAAACCACAAACAAGCGCGATTGCAACTTCCCCACTGCGCGCTCTGATTTTGTAAGAACTGCCTTCATTGAAAAGATAGTAGGTGTCGCCTTTTTCGTAGTTGGCTGCATAAGTTCCGAGCGTGGACTGCATGACAATACCGGCTTTTACGACATCTGGATCAGATGCCAGCTCGACTTTGCCAAAACTGTGCACTTTCCCGGTAAAATAGGAAGGCTTTGGGGTGTATGGAATGGTGATGTCGACGGGATTGACATCGAAATCTGAAGGCTGCGGAGGGGGGGGAGGTGGGGTTTCGATGCCGCCGGGATCTACATCATCGGCATGCCAGTCCTCGAGAAACAATGTGATGTTTGAGGCATTCAGTGGCTGCAGCGTATTGCATGAGTGCTCGGGGGCGCAGGCCACAACAATCTGATCATCCTTAAGCGAGCTGTCATAGAATGACACGCGTCCGTTGGCATCGGTTATTCCGCGAAGCGCGGTTTCTTTGTTGCTGCCTACGTATACAGTCGCTCCAGGAATGGGTTCGGATGTGTTGACCGTGAGCACTGTGACGTGAATCTGGCCGTTGATGGCGCCTCCCGATGCACTCGAATTGATGCCGCTTGGATCAAAGTAGGTGAGCTGGGCGTTTGCACACACCTTGTTATCTTCACATTTGAGCTCAATCCTGGCATTGCCTTCTTCGTGTTCGGGGGAATCGAAAAACAGCATGTTGCCCGAAATAATGTGATATTTCGTTTCGATACCATCGATGAGCAGCGTCATTCGGTCGTTAAATCCGCTTCCATAGAGATAAACCGGCAGGTTTCCCGTGATGGAGGATTGTTCCGGTGCGATGCCGGTAATATCAACAGGATCATCGTAGGTATAAATCAAATCGGTCGATACTTCGGCTTTTTGCTGGATGAGCGTGATGGCAACCTTTCCGGAACCTGGTGGTACAAGGGCTTCGGCTTTGGTATCGCTGATGTATTTAACCTGTCCCGATTCCCATGGGCCAAATTTAACCCGCAGATCCGGCGAAAAGTGGTCACCGGTAAGTGTGACGGTTGTCTGATCCTTGAAAACACCGTGGTTTGGTGTGATGGCAATGAGACTGGGGTAGTCAATGAATTCAAATGCGCCGGCCGATCTGAGTGAATCAAGCACGATATCGACGATACCTGCATTGGCTGGTTTCGTCTGGATTATCCACTGGCTATCACTCTGTGTGTAAATCCGCGCATCGGTGCTGCCGAAGCTGGCGTTGCCCGAATCCGGCAGATGTGCTCCATAAACATTGACCATAGTGTTCCCGGACGTGGGGCCAAATGATGGGCTGGCAGAGAAAATATGGGGTTCACCATCGTCGGTATAGTAGTGCAGTTTGATCGGCGATCGCATCTGCCGCCAGCTGTCGTAAACGAGGATTTCATAATCGCCGTCGGCAAGGTCTGGTGCTTCAAATGAGAGTTCAGTATCGGACTCGATTTGAGGTGCGATGACATGACTGCCGATTCGGATGGCGAGATTTGAATTAAAACCACTGCCTTTGAGGTTGATCGTCTGTGAGTGCCCGGTTTCGACCGCCCCAGGTGAGATTTGTTTGATATCGAGTGCTGGCAGCACCTGTATGGCTCGCTGTGCAGTCACACCACTGATGGCATTGGTGATGACCAGATCTGTTGTACCTGCTTCGAGTGGGGGAAAAACACCGGAGATCGTTTCGGAATCTGAAACAAAGCGGTCGGCAAGGGGAAGACTGGTGCTGGCGTTTTTAAAGTAAGCACGTGTTTTTTCGTCGAATCCCTTGCCTTTGATTGTGATGGGAACTGGCTGTCCTGCAACGACAATGCGAGGATCGACCCCGGTGATTTCCACATTCTCGCGATAACAGAATCCATTGGGAATGGTGAGTGTTCCGTCATCCTGAGTCCAGACGATGTCAACACATCCGGGTTTTCCGGCGGGGACGATAACGCGCACAACCGAGTTTGATACATAGGTTTGCAGGGGGCTGGTGATATTGCCAAATCGGATGATGCCATCTTTGGACAGCAATTTCCCCAACACGCGGATTTCGTAGCCGCCGCGTGCATCTCCATGCGCAGGAGAAATCGCAGAGATTGTGAGGGTTTCAGGGATAATGACCTCGCCGCCGCCACCGGGAATGGGATTTGGGTCTTCCTGACCAGGTTTAACCCCTCCGGAACCGCTTGGTTTATTGCCTCCCCCCTGTTCCGGGATAATTTCGGGATCTTCCGGCTTTATGGGGAGTTGAGGAATCGGCGGTTCTTCTTCGACATAGTTCACATAGTCATCCACATTGAAACATGAGGCTGCCGGTATCGACATCATTGCAGCTGCAACCCCAATCATCAGTTTGTTCATAGATCGTCTGGCCATTTTATTCATCCTCATCATGCAACTAAAAACAGATGCAATTTCTCCATTCTTCTATAGGCATTTATGAAACGCAATGCCAATGAAAAAGTGACACAAAGCTGTCGTAACGTAATTGTTCAGCCCCCAATATGCTCTTTTTGACGGCTTGCGCCGTAAGCACATAATTTGCGCGGCTACGCGCCGCAGGCGGGTAGGGGACGTGCCGCCGCGAACAGTTGCCAATTTTTAGCACCGAGTTGAAAAAAGGCTTGACAGAACATTTGCATTAGGGCATAAAGCGGCCCGCTGTGATACTGCGAATGCAGTATGACATGGCATGGCTAAGTAGCTCAGTTGGTTAGAGCAGACGGCTCATACCCGTCAGGTCAGTGGTTCGAGTCCACCCTTAGCTATTCATCATCAGGCGGTCTTTTGACCGCCTTTTTTTTGGCTTTGTACTGGGCGTGTGGTGCATCGCAGGGCCCCGGTGATGCATCCGGAAGCAACGCCTTTCTGACGTGAAGAGTTTTTGTGATTCTTTGACGTGTTATGTTCCTCGGCATGTTATCGACATTCTCGCCATACAGAGTCATCTTCCTGCTGTTGATCTTGTGTGCATTCCCTGTATCGGCGTCGGCGCAGTCGCTTGCTGTGGGAATGGGGCTTGGCATTCCGCTGATGGATTACATCACGGACGAGGTCGGCCGTGATTATCGTGTCACGCCTGAGCCCGGTTATTATCCGACGCTGAAGACGCTTGAAAATGCCTATGGCAGCTTTCATTTTAACGCCAGTTTGCTGCTCAATTTCGAGCTTCCAATCGATATCGAAGCCCGCTTTGACGGCGCGCGCATGGGGTGGCGAAAAAGCCGGGTGACGCATGTATCGTGTACGCCGGTTGAAGTGGTGAATGGCCAGTTTTCCGATGCTGCTGCCGAATACGTGCCATTGTCGAAGGTCGATCCTTCGTGCATGAATCGCAAGAACTATAACGATACGACTGATATTTCGTCTGAAGAACGTGCAAGTTTGTGGTTTTTTCATATCGCAGGTGGCGCAAGATATGATTTAATTGCGCGCGAGGGATGGGGGCTGTTTGCAGGCGGCCATCTGGGACTGACGATATCGTATATCGCCGAAAGAGACACATGGCTTGGGGGAAACGCCGATCTCATCGTTGGCGGCAGGGTGCGTCTTGCCGATCTCATCTGGCTGGAGTTTACCGCGAAGCTGCTGTTTATGCTCACGCAGGCTCCGGATGATACGCAGACGCGTCTGAATCACGAGACTCAGACCGGCGGCAATATTTTTACCTCGCTTGTGCAGCCGGATGCTTACATCGATTTCCAGATATCCATTCGGTTTGACTTTTCTGAACTATGATTCCTGCGATTCTCACCATAGGAAATTTTGACGGCGTTCACATCGGGCACCGTCATCTGATCCAAACGACCATCGATCTGGCCCGCAGCTGGTGCGGACGTGCGACGGTGATCACATTTGCCCCGCATCCCCATGCGTTCTTTTCGCCGTCTCCCAACTTTTTTATCTATCCGCAGCAGATCAAAGAACGGATCCTCGCGTCTTTTCCAATCGACAGCACGATTTATCTGCCTTTTGACAAGATTTGCCGCCTCTCTCCGCAGGAGTTTTTTGACAACATCCTTTTGCCTCTTGAACCTGCTGCAATTGTGCTGGGCAACAATTTCAGCTTTGGTGCCAACAAATCCGGAGATATCCATTTGTTGCGGAGATTGTGTGCGAATCACGAAATTGCAATGCACTCCCTGTCGATGACGCTTTTTGACAACCAGCCGGTGAGTTCCAGTCGCATTCGTGCTGCAATTCACAGTGGTGAGATAGAAGATGCCGGTCGGATGCTTGGTGCGCCCTACACGCTATATGGCCAGGTGCAGCATGGGGCACGGCGAGGACATACACTCGGATTCCCGACGGCCAATATCGCGCCCACCGATCAGGTGCTGCCAAAAGTTGGTGTCTACGCAAGCCAGGTTCGCATCGACGATGATTCCGAATGGCGCGATGCTGTCACCGCTGTGACTCAGACGCCGACTTTTGAAGACGTCAGAACGCGTATCGAAACCCATATTCTGGGGTTTGATGGCGATATCTATGGTCATGAACTTGCGGTCAGGCTGGTGGCTCACATG
>CAMKRB010000208.1 GCA_946415045.1 uncultured Myxococcales bacterium | reverse complement strand
TGGATTTGATGGAATGCAAGGCAAGCGGCGATTCCTCGGCATGGAGCAAACTCGAGACATGCACCACCGCATGCGAAAACAATGCATGCAAATCATCCGGGCCAGCGATTTGTGAAGTTGGCAGAATCGCATGCTCCGGCATCAACCGCCGGGAATGTATCGATGATAATGGCACCATCAAGTGGAAACTTCTCGAAACCTGCCCAAGATCCTGCAAAGACGGCGAATGTTCAGACGAATGCCCGGCGACCTGCACGCCAGACACCTATTCGTGCAGCGGCAAAACGCTGTCCAAATGTGAACCCCGCGAAAACGGATGCTACGGATGGCAGACCCAAAAGAACTGTGAACGTTTTTGCTATGCCGATGTCGGCAAATGCGCCGAAGACCTGCCTCTGTGCGAACTCACCAACAACAGCAATGCAGCACTGATCGAATGGGTTGACGGCGACACAGCCTGGGTACGCCCCATAGGCAACGGCAAATGCAATGAATATGAATACGACTCAGAAACCAGCAACTGGGTCCGCATTCGTTTCAACATCCGCATCCATGGCATTGATGCGCCCGAATGCACCAAAGCCTATAACGGGCGCTATCTGACCTGTACACAGGATACCAACTACACCAACGACAACGAGAGATACGGCTACGAATCATGGCAGGCCGCAGTTTCTCTTGTTCCTGCCGAAACCAACATCATTCTCACATGCGACGACCCGGAACCGAACGGCACATGCCCCGTCGACGCCACGGGCCACCGTGATCTGGCTTATATCGGCTATTCAAAGAACAGCGCATCCTACGACTTCAGCACCGAGCTCACCAGACTCGGTATGGCGTTCTCCAATACCGAGTTTTCCTCGTCCAAACGCAAAGATATCTGCCTGGCTCAAAAAGAAGCACAAGATGCAAATATCGGCATCTGGTCGACCGGTGGTCTGTCTCAGATGGGATCCGCAAAACGACGTAACCTCAGTGATATGGAAACCATTTGCAAACGCGCCATTCAGAATAATTAATGTGCCGGATAGCATGTACTGATAATGAATGCCTGCACTTTCACTATAATCGCTCCCGGCTGGCATGCGATGCAATCCGGGGGTTCAATTGTACCTTTTCTGCGACAGGCAAATCTGCTCCGGCATTGCCGGAAGTGATGGATATGAAGGCTTTGGACGCGTTCTTACCAGAGTTAAATACAGTCCCGCGGCACAGCATACATTCAGTTGTTGACAGTATTCTGTATTATCCATTACAAAAGTTTTAGTAGTTTTTTTTGTTCTATTTCGTGATCGATTGGGATGTGAGGTGGAAGAATGAAATTTGGTGCAAGTCTGAGAAACCGTCAGGTGATAGCCAGACTGGATAAGGGCGAGGATTTTATCGAGTCCCTGAAATCATTTTTTATGCGGGAACGTGCGCGTTCATGTGTGTTTACAGGCAGTGGCTTTTTCTCGAAGTGCCGTCTTCAGACGCTCGATCCCGATCAGCATGCGATGACCACCATTTTCGCTTCCGACAGCTTTGTCACCGTCCCCAATATCATCGGCAACATCACCATGATGGGCAGCGAAGTCATTGTGAGCGCATCGTGTGTCATCATCTATAGAGCATTCGACCAGCTTCACACAGTGGGCGGGATGCTCCAGGATGCCAAAGTCTATTCAGCCGAACTCCATCTCACGATTTGCGACGATCTGCGCCTGATGCGAGCGCTTGATCCGATTACCGGTCTTGTTCCCATCAACAAGATTCAAAGCGCATACGACGAAGACTATGCTTCGGGCATTCTGCTCAACGCCGAGTCGGCGATTGGTCTGACGGCCGATTTCAACACCATCGATAACGGCGATTCCGAGATTCCAGCCATATCCAACATCCCCAGCGTTCTGCACACACCGTCGTCCCCCGAAGTCGTTCTTCGGAAAAAGACAGCGACAACCTCTTCCGATTCAAACGCCGTGCGAACCACCGACAATTCAGTCGTCGACTTCGAAAATCTGAATACAGGTATTCCCAGCGTCAAACAGCGCCGCCGCTCATCGCAGGCGAGCAGTCTCCCGGCACTCGAAAAGCAAAGCAAACCCGAAGTTCCGGCCCAGTCCCGGGCCCAGGATGAACTCGATCACGCTTCGATTCCGACCAAACGAAGCCGCAAACCCTCCAGCAGTATCGGTGCACAAACGCTCGACATCAAAGTCGGCGACTGGCTCATTCACCCCACCCTCGGCAAATGCTTTGTCCAGACAATTCTTCCCAACAACTGTCTGCAAATCCACACAGAAGTCGGATCCGATCACGACATTTCGATGAGCTACTTCCATGCCGTCCGTGTTGACGATATCAACGGCGTTCCCTGTTACCGGCTCGAAAGACGCTGACATCGCTCCAGCAGTAAGCTCCCAGCAGCACACATTTCCCCGGCATCGCCGGGAGCCATCATCATCCGCGGCATTGCATGCACAGTGTGTGCATGGAGCTGGCAAATGCGCGCTTAATCCAGCACCGTCAGTGCTGAGATAGCCAGCAAACGTGCGCCATATACAAGCGCATCATCATCCGTGTGGAAATGATCATGATGCCATGAATACACGGGTTCGTCGGGTTTACGTGATCCCAGCCAGTAGAAGAATCCGGGCACGATCTGCATATAATCCGCGAAATCCTCCGAAGCCAGAGCGCTTTCGGAATCGACGACAGCATCCGCACCGATCGCGTATTTCGCCGCAGTCAAAGCATTTTCGAACAATTTCGGGCTGTTTATCACAGCCGGCACCTGCTCGACGATATTGAACTCAGTGCGGCATTCAAATGCTTCACCTGTTGCGGAAATCACAGTTTTCAACCTTTCAAGCGCTCGCTTTCCAACCTCTGGTGACAAATAGCGCATGGCCCCAGTCATCTCGACGCGATCGACGATGAGATTCTGTGGTGTTCCGCCATGAATGGAACATATCGACAGCACAATGGCCTGCATCGGATCCACATTTCGCGACGCAATCGTCAGTACATTCTGCACAATCGCAGCAGCACAGACGATTGGATCGACGCATTTATGCGGCATTGAACCGTGTCCCCCAACGCCATGCACGGTCACAGTAAAATTGATCTTCGCAGCCATCAGCGGTGCGGGCTTAACGACGACATGCCCCGTCGTGATTTCGGGACGGTTATGCAGCCCAAATACGGCTGCTATTGGATATTTCTCAAAGATTCCCGTGTCAATTATCACGCGGGCCCCATCGGTGGTTTCCTCGGCAGGCTGAAATATCAGCACGACGTCGCCGTTCCAGTCAGAGCGCGTCTGCGCCAGTAATATTGCCGCCCCAATCAACGATGCCGTATGAAAATCGTGACCGCATGCATGCATGCGATTCTGAATCAGACTTGGGTAATCCGAATGATATGCCTCGTTCACCTCCAACCCGTCGATATCTGCGCGCAATGCCACGGCTTTTCCGGGAACATGTCCATGGATCACAGCGACGACACCGGTTTTCAGTCCCAGTTCCAAGACTTCGACGCCATCTATGTGTGCCAGTTGTTCGCGAATATACTTTGTCGTTTCGAATTCATGCCAGGACGTTTCGGGATGCTGATGAATGTGCCGTTTGATGCTGCGGATTTCGCGCACCTGTAATTCGGAAAGCCCGGGAAAATCACTCAGATTCATCGTTTTTCACCGTTATTCGGCAGCCCACATCTCGTGTAAGGCGATCAACCGCGCCACGGGACCCGGGCCAAATTTCTCCATATGTCCGAGTACATGCGACCACGATTTTTCCTGCCGCAGATGATTCGGATCCTTGCTAAAAAAGCCATCCGCATAGGTGATGAGCTTTTCTTCGAAAGTTTCGGGCAAATAATCGCGATGCGGCAGCGCCAGACCACTTTGTGCAATTTCTTCGGCTGTCAGCCCCGAACCGATATGACGCTCGCAAACCCGCGCATGGCGGGCATACCGCACTTTATCGATTTGCCGCAGATACCTGGCGCCAATCACACCATGCGCAATATACGGTTCACGCCCAAAGCAATAGATCCCCGGCGCATCCACACCGATAATGCCATAATCATGCAGCATCGCAGCCTCAAGCAAAAACCGGTAATCTATCGCATCCGCATATCGGCTGGATTTTGCGATAGCTGCCGCCTTCTCGTAAACACACATCGAATGCACCCGGATGATCTCCAGGCAGCGAGGATCTGCATCGAAAGGACAAAGCATAAGAGAGACTATCTCCACAAAGCAACCAGCGCAAACGCCAGTGCAACGGCAATCAGCACGACAATGACGAGTGCAATGCTCAGGGCACGGCTGTCGTTTTTCTTTGGCGGCTGCATCTCAATGGTCGGCATTTCATCGAAAGCCTTGTCTTCGGGAGAGACTGCGGGCTGCACAGGCAGACTGTCATCAGAATCGCACTCGGCCGATGCCTCATCCAGAGCCTTGAGCGGAATCACAGGATGCGGTTCAGAACTGCTTCTGGCAGGTTTATCGGCAGTTTCTTCGACATGTTTGGGCGGTTTGATCGCCGCAATAATCTTGCCCAGTTCGGAAGGCGGATTGCCTATCGACTTCAAAAATCCCCGCAAATCCGCAGCGAATTCGCTGGCAGTCTGATACCGATCGGCGCGGTTACGGGCCAATCCCTTGAGCACAATCGATTCGAGTTCCGGCGGAACCGAGGGATTTATCGAAGAGATTGGCGGGATAATTGACTTGCGCACCAGATCGAGAATTTTCATTTCGACCGGATCATTGAACAGCGGACGGCACGTCAGCATCTCCCACAGGATAATGCCCACAGCATAAAGATCACTGCGCAGATCGATGCTTTCTCCGTATGCAGCTTCCGGCGACAGATAGCTGAACTTTCCCTTGATCAGACCGGGAACGGTGCGGGTCATCTGCATCTTCGACTTGACCAGACCAAAATCGGTCAGCTTTACATCACCGTTATAGCCGATCAGAATATTCGGCGGACTCACATCGCGGTGAATCAGGCGCAGCGGCTCACCGTCGCTGTTGCACGCCGTATGCGCATATGCAAGACCATCCAGCACATGAATCGCTATCCGCACGACCTCGGGAATGGGAATCTGAAAGCTGTACTGGCTCGCGAAATTGAGCACTTCCCGCAGATTCGTGCCGTCCACATACTCCATCGACAAAAACAATGCATCGTTCATCAGGCCGATTTGATCGACCCGAACGATGTTGGGATGATGGAGCGACATACACACCGCCGCCTCATCGACAAACATCTTCACGAAATCACTTTGACTGGCCAGCATCGGAAGGATGCGTTTAATCGCCACGATCTCACCTGTTTCGAGATTGCGTGCGCGAAAGATCTCGGCCATTCCGCCGACATCCACCCGGTCAAGGATTTCGAACTGTGTGCTGCATTGATCCATGTCTTGCCCAACAACAGAAATTCTGGTCATTGATATTGGCGACAGTATGCCAACCGCGCCACAGTATACTTATGAACCATTTCTAAGTGAATGGGCAATTTTTTTGTGCAGTCCATCGAATGAACTTCCGCTCATGCCGAGTATGATATCCCCGGATTTACAGTGTTCCGTGAGGTATTGAACGATATCATCCACGTGCGCGATCATTTGGGCATGCGTTCCATGCGCATTCAAATCATCGACGATTTGAGGAATATTGATGAGCTGCTCGGGCGGCAGATCGTCCTTTTTCCAGGGGGCACTCAGGATGACTTCGTCACACTCGGCCAAGGCTACCGGATATTCATGCTGGAATACGGCGCGCCGCGAAGTGTTGCTCTTCATTTCGAACACACCCCAGATGCGGTTATTTGGATGACGCGCACGAATCGCGCGCACCGTTTCACGAACGGCCGTCGGATGATGCGCAAAATCGTCGTATATCGTGATGCCGTTCACGACATCGATGACTTCCTGACGTTTTTTTACGCCCCGATACGCACGAAGCCCGTCTTCAATCGCACTTTTTTGTATACCACTCAGATGTGCCATCACACTGGATGCGGTCAGATTATAGGCATTGTGTCGTCCCGTAAGCGGTGACTCAATCTCAGCGATGACTTCGTTTTTGTGCATATCCCGCACGCGCAGCCGCAAACCGCCATCGCACAGCGATATATTTTCTGCCATATAATCAGCAGATCTATTCAGACCGAAACTCACCGTTCTGCATCCGGCCTGCGACACCACGCGGCAGACATTGTCGTCATCGGCATTATAACAAATCACATCATCCGGCCGCATGCCGCGGACCAGATGGATAAACACACCGATGATCTCTTCGAGGTCTTTATAGATATCGGCGTGATCGAATTCGATATTGTTTATGCAAAGCATAGTGGGCGCGTAATGCCAGAATTTCGGAACTTTGTCGAACCACGCCGTATCATACTCATCCCCTTCGACGATAAAGACATCGCCCTTTCCATGATGAGCGCCACAGCCATACGCCTGCACCTGCCCCCCGATAAAAACCGAGGGATCCAGCCCTGCGCAGTCAAAAATAGCCGCAGTCAGAGAGGAGGTCGTCGTCTTTCCGTGCGTTCCCGAGACCACCACGCGATGCTGCTTATTTTTCAAGAAGAAGTGATACAAAGTCTCGGGCTGTGACAACGTCACAAAGCCTCTGTTCATCGCCTCAATACACTCTTCATTCGTTCTGCGGCAGAAATTCCCGACCACAACGATTGTATCTTTGGGATCCAGACCA
>CAMKRB010000207.1 GCA_946415045.1 uncultured Myxococcales bacterium | reverse complement strand
AAGTAATAGGGTTGTCTGTGGAGGGCATGCTATGAATCGCGCGAAATTGAATACAGGTATGAGGCTTGTCGAACTGATGGCGGTGATAGCAATTATTGCCGTTCTGGCAGGCATTATGGCGTTCTTTGTAACGGGCAATAAAGAGAGCAAGGCGCAGGTTTCGCTTGCAAACGATATTTCCACGCTTTTGCAGGAACAGCGATCGCGTGCAGCGAGCATGAATGTCGCAACGTACATTCAGTTTTATAATGATGCCATCGAACCGCGCATCGGCGGATTTTCTGCCTGTATGCTCAACGACGAACAGCAGTTTCCGCTGCAGTATGACGAAACGACACAGGACCATATCGCAGTCGATATTGCGACAGGCCACCGCGCACTGGATTCGATAGAATCGAACAAATACGTCGATTCAGAGGGCGTTGGCTATGCCACTATGAAGCTGCTGACATTTGAACGCGGCAAAGAAGACAAGGGCGGTATCGTCCAGACATTGCCAGCCAATTCCGTAGGTGCATCCGGCGGTCCGTTTGCCATTTGCTTCCAACCCAATGGTCAGGCATTTGCCATGAATGTCGGTATCGGAGAGAACAACGGGACGTTCCACGATGAAGTCGTCACCACCCGCATTTCGATTGGCATTCCCGGCGATGATAATCATCTGTACAACATCGACGTGACGGGTCTTGGCATGGTGCGGACGTTTACAACATCATCCGGTAACGTCATGTATGTGGATCCCGAAACCGGAGAGGGCGAGTGAGATTAATCCAATCGCATCCCACACCGAATGCCCGTCATCATACGCTGCATTTCTCGCGCATTCTACACACCAAATGGATTTGTGATGTTCTCCAAAACAAAGCAGCAAAAGCACAGACACGGCGGTCTGTGTGCAGGCATTCTGGTTTTGTCGGTATCTGCGCTATGCTGGAATAGCGAGTGTTTTGCGCAGAGTACCGAGCTGACGAGTCACGATAATCATGCGTTGCTCTATGCACATCAGCTGGGGTTTTCGGCAAAAGGCGCACCAACCGTTCGCATGCGAATTGCCGATAACCTCGATAAACTGCAGATAACGCCACTGGATACAATTCGCGTGCTGCCGTCAGGCATTGGCGGCTGCGAAATCGAACTGCCAGGCAACCAAACCTACGAAATCACGATATCGCAATCGAAATCCGGCACCTATCAGTATGGTGCGGTTCTGGCGCGATCAGATTCGACACAGGCACTCGAATCCATTCGTTCGCAATGCACCGCTGGTGGCGTTGAAACCGAAATTGTTCCCATAGGATCCGTATTTGCGCTGCGAGGCACTGTATTCGATAACCGCGAGAATCTGCTGATGACGCGGCGTTCTTCGAACCGTGAAATAGCTCAGTCAAATGCATCCAATGAACAGATGTGCGGCGGCATCAAAGCAAGCGACGCAGAAATCGTCCACGACGAAGTCTACAGCGAGCTCTTGACCTATCCCGAAGCCATGATAACGCTGAGTGATCTCACTCGCTCAGTAAAGATCCATCACCAGAACCTAATTTGGATAACGCTTCCCGAATCGGGCGCAGTGCTGCATCATATCGATTTGGATGCCAAGAAAGACCAGGATTTGCGTCTGAACGGAAGCATCGTCATCACGCCGGATCAGAACGGAAAACTGGCAGTTGTGCAATCCGCCGATATCGAGACCGTCTTGCGCGGGATTGTACCAGGCGAGATTTATGCGAGCGCCCCCGAAGCCGCATTGATGGCGCAGGCCGTTGCTGCTCGCACGACCTTGATCTCCCAGGCAGGTACCCGCCATCTGTCGGATCCCTATCATCTGTGCAATAAACAGCACTGCCAGGTCTATAACGGGCTTTCAGGTGCCGATCCCCGCACAGATAAAGCCATTGCAGAAACCCGCGGACAAGTCATGTTCTCGGGAAATAAGCTCGTGCAAAGTTATTACAGTGCGCATTGCGGCGGGTTTTCGGCCGGAAGCGATGAAACCTGGGGCTTGCCGGATAAACCCTACCTTCAAAGCCGTTCGGACGACGCGCATGAAGCGCCGCCTGCATTTGCCAACGATGATGCTTTTTTGAACTGGTATCGCAAAGATCCCGTGAGTTACTGCGGTTCTGCACCAACCGGTTCAAAAGCGTTTACATCAACCAAGCACGCACGCTGGCAGGCGCATGTCGAAATTGCTGATATCGAAGCTGCATTGAAAAAACAAAATATCTCGATCGGCAAAATTGAAAAAATCGAAGTTGTGGAACGGGGGAAAAGCTTCCGGGCAACAGCTGTGCGCATCACGGGAAACAAAGGTACTTACGGGATTTCACGGGAATTGCCGATCCGAAAGTTTTTCGGAGGCCTCAAAAGCGCCTTGTTCGTCATTGTTCCCAATTTATCCGGTAACAATTTGAAATCATTGGATTTTTATGGTGCAGGGTTTGGCCATGGGGTAGGGTTGTGCCAGACGGGAGCCATCGGCATGGCGCAGCGCGGTATGCATTGGAACGAAATACTGATTCATTATTTTCCCGGTGTTGAGATCAAGAAATTGTGGTGAGATGCGACAACAAGCCCATGTATAGAAACCTGATTGTATTATGCTCGCTGAGTGCATGTCTTTTATGCGGATGTGAACGCCATATGAGTGGCGATGATCCACCGATGCGCCCATTGGTATATACGGAACTTCCGCCACAGGAGGATACCGCCGAACCGGATCTGAGTGAGCCGATACGCAATATTGCGCCCGAAGATCTGGGTTATGGCGTATTTCATGCGTTGGTCGAACATAACCGCGAGCAATATGAATCGATGTTTATCAGTGCCCCGGCATTGGCATCGCTGGTGCGCATGCCGCTGGACGAAGCCCAGCAGCAAACCCGGTCATTTTTGCGCAAAAGCGAGGTGCTGTGGTCATTATTTTCGCCCGCGCTCGAATCTGAGAATCCTGTATCCGGGCTTTCGTCACGTCTGAAGCTTGCGGAATTCAGAGTTGGCAAAGGCCGCAACCTCGCTGGAAAAATTGCATCGCCCGATTCGGATGAACTGGTGCAGCACTGGGGAAATGAGCTGCGCATTGAGTTGGAAAATTCCGATAAAGTCTTCACCATCCGCATCCCTAAAATCGTCAAAACAGCGACGGGCTGGCGCATTGCGCAAGCCATCGAACTGGACAAATCCCTGCAGCTGTTTCTGGAATGTGGCATGCACCTGAGCTCGGATTTGCTCACCAGCGAACACTATCCGATTCCACTTGAGGTAGGCAATTACTGGAAATACCGTGTGACACACAGCCTTGGTCAGGAGCAGAACGCAGCCGCTGAACCATCGGAATCATCTTCGGCACCGCAGGAATCCACGGTAACCGACATGATTACCGATATCGTTCACCGGGATGGCTATTGGGTAGTTTCGTTCGAACGCACATATGCAGATCCCGAAACGCAGACCGAAGGCCCGGAAATCACGCGCTACAACTGGCTCGTGACGCCGCGCATGATCTATCCGTGCATGCGGGATTGCCGGAATAATTCAGATAATGTCGGTTATTTGCTCGGTTATATGGCGCGCCAGACACCGGTATTCGTATTTCCGCTGGAAGTCGGCGCAAAGTGGAGTGTTTCGGGACAGAAAGATAATATCTACAAATATGAAGTGCGCACGCTGCACAGCGAACCCACCGTTGTGCCAGCCGGATCGTTTACCGGCGCATACGAGATCTTCGGATCGATAGAAGAGGGCCGCGAATCGAGGTTTTTCGTGCCGGGAACCGGAATTGTGATGCGCACCGTGCGAGGCGGTGTCGGCCAAAAAAAAGAAGTTCTCATCAAACACCGTTTGATTTTATAGGAAAGTAACAAAATTACTGGTAAACTGGTGTGTAACATTTTAAGTCGCCGCGGCTATGGGCTTTCGCCCATACGCCGCAGGCATTTGCCTATGGCCTGCGGCCATACGGCAAATCACCATGTTCTACATATCGGCGCACAAGCGCATCGAGGGAGCTTTTATGAGATCACGTTTGAACTGCCTGATACCATTGATTGGCTTGTTGCTTGCCGGTTGTGGCGACGATAGCGGAAAAAAACAGAGTGAATGCCCGGCCGGCGGTTCGATGTGCCCCGATGGCCAGTGCTACAACCTGAGTTTTGACAATCTCCACTGCGGAAGTTGCGATAATGTTTGCGATCCAACCGAGAGCTGTCAGAACGGCTTTTGTACGCCCATTCCGATTGAGGCGCGTTGCCCGGCCCCAAAAAAGGTTTGCGGTGATCTATGCGTGGATATCCGATCAGACCGTGAGCATTGCGGTGAATGCAATCATCTATGCGAACCAGATGAACTTTGCAAAAACAGGACCTGTGTCAAATCCTGTGAAGCTCCGGAAACGGCATGTTCCGACGGATGCCATGATTTGAACAATGATACAAAGAACTGCAAAACCTGTGGGCACGATTGCAATGCAGGTCTTGCAGAAGGTGCAGCGCCCTTTGTCTGCGTCAATGGAGAATGCGTCAATGATTGTCCGGAAAGCGAACTGATTTGCGGCGGCAATTGCACAAATCCAAAGACAAACAAAAATTATTGCGGTGCAGCCGACGATTGCAAGGGCTCGAATGCAGGCAAGGCATGTGTGACTGGTGCTGAATGCAGTGACGGCACATGTACTTGCACCAACAGTGATGAAATCGAATGCAAAATTGGCGGCCAGCTTCAGTGCGCCAATCCCAAATCGTTGGAAAACTGTGGATGTGATGCCGAAAATGCAGGGTTGAATTGCAATACATTGCCCCATACTCAATCGGGCGAATGCAGCAGCGATGGACAGTGTACACTGGTTTGCAGCGACCATTTCGGGAATTGCAACAATGATGCAGCCGATGGCTGCGAGGCCGATTTGACATCCATCGACAACTGCGGAACCTGCGGCAATGCCTGTGATGCGGATAATGCATCGGGTGCAACATGCGAAAATGGTGAATGCAAATATACCTGTGGTGAGAATGCTGTGATGTGCGGCAACAGCTGCGTGGATTTGTCGAAAGACAACGATAACTGCGGCTGGTGCGGTAATCAATGCAGCGGTAAATCCACATGCCAGGGCGGTTTTTGTGTGATCGACGAATCCGAATGCCAGGATGGTTATGTCGAAAATATCCCCGTGGTAAACTATGATGGCACCGAAAAAACGGTTAAAGCCTATTGTATTAAGGATCTTGAAGAACTGACACGGCTGCGGGAACATATCCACAATACGGAGAATTTTCATGATGGTAGTTTTACACCATACCCGTCGGCAGAAAAAAATCCTGATAACGCCTATATATTGATGGGCAACATCAATATGGGCAGCAATAATGCCTGGAAACCAATTGGCATCGGCCCAACGTTTAAAAATGCCTATTTTCTTGGCAACGGCAAGAGAATCTATGGCACCCTGGTCAACTCCGGCCTGTTTGCCATTGTCGAAAATGCTGTGATTCAGGATTTGAATCTGGAATTGAACATCAAGAATAATCCTCAGAGTGAGTTTTATCGTTATCCAGGCTCACTGGTTGAAATCATGGATGGGAATGCTGCATTGCGCCGAATCAGGGAGAAAGGCACGATCGAGTGCTATAATTCACAATGCGGTGGTATTGTTGGTCTTGTAGACGGTGATTGTACCGACACGTTGTCGCAGATTGATATGCAAGGCACGATCGATGCGAGCAACGCCGGCAATGTTGGCGGAATCGCTGGTGTTGCAAGGACTAAGCAGATGGACCAGATAACGTCCAATGTATCGATAATCGACAGCAAAAACAGCAACTATGTCCGTTCTTTATTTATAGGCTATTATAATGATTCTCAGGGCTGCGCCGAAAGAAATGAACCAGCCATCATCTCTGATTGCCAAGCGAAGGGAAGTATACAATACAAAGAAGGTGTCACTTTTTCGGATGAAACCACACACAGCGCTGTTGCTGGTGGACTGATCGGTCAATTGTCCCTGAGAAACAGCAATCTGGATATTAGAAATTGCAACGCGGAAATACAGCTCGATATGCAGGCGCATAACAGCGGCGGTCTGATTGCCCAGATCAATTCATACGATGATGTAAAGCTTTCGATCTCCGATTGTGAAACGCGTGGCAGTATTGATTGCTGGTCGAACTGCGGTGGATTCATTGGTACCATGACGGCTGGCTTGTCAAACCCCGATGATGAAAAAGACCCTGAACCAATCGTTGTGACCAATTCACATGCAAAGGTCGATATCAAAAGCGAGTCTGAATTTGATCAAATGGATTATTTCGGTGGATTTGTCGGCAATGTATCGCGTGGTATGATTAAAAATTGTTCCGCCGAAGGTAAGGTCGAAACGAAAACAAGCGATAAAGTTGGTGGATTTGCCGGAAAAGCAGAATTTACAACGCTGAGCGATGTATCATTTGAAGGCAGTGTCGTTGGCAGAAAGTTTGTCGGTGGTCTTGCAGGAAGTGTGAGTTATAACAGTATTGTTGAGAATGCGACGGCCAAAGGTCAGGTAAAAGGTTCGGAAGAAGCCATTGGTGGATTCATAGGCAATGCGGTATCCACGAAATCCATAGAAAATGGCGTGGCTCAGGTCGATGTAGAAGCTATGAAAATTGCTGGCAGTTTTATTGGACAATACCGGGGCGGTTCATTATCGAACTGTGCTGCAACCGGCAATGTGACTTGTTTGGGCAACGGCGTGACCAATGGCTCGTCCTGCGGATTTATCGGGGAGTTGAGTGGCA
>CAMKRB010000206.1 GCA_946415045.1 uncultured Myxococcales bacterium | reverse complement strand
AAAGACTCATTACCCCCTGGCGTTGCCGGGGGCTATTGATATGCAAGCCCTAACGGGCTTGAACAAAACTATGCCAAATGTAAATTCAGTCACTCCGGCTTTAACATTCCCGGGGTTGCGAAAAAATACCGAATCACATACAATAAAATCGTGAGATTCCGCTATTTTGTCGGAGGAATACGATGAGTCAGATATGCAGCAAATGCGGCGAAGTTGTTCAGCCGGGTTTTAAATTTTGTAATGTATGCGGCGCTGCGATTGAAGATCAGCCCGATCCTGGATCCAGGCCGCCCAAAGCCGAATCCTACAGCGAGCTGCTGGGGGTCGCAGGGCGCACGATGCGCATTCTCAATGGCGAGAATGCTGGCCGTTTCGTCGTGATATACCCGGACTGCACAATTGGACGCACGGGATCCGAGGTCGATATTGCGGACGATCCTGCGCTTTCGCCGGTGCATTTCTACATCAAAGCGACCGACGACGGCGCCATCATTACCGATTGCGAGTCGCTTAACGGCGTCTTTTTGCGTGCAAACGACAAAGTGATTCTGCGCCCCAACGACATTATTCGCGCAGGTGATCACTACTTTTTATACGAGTATTTTCCGAACGACTCGCTGGGCAGCGATTTCGGCGCGGAATTCTATGCGACCCCCAGCCGTGGGGAGCGCTTCAGACTGGTCGAAATTTTGGAAGGTGGAGTGCGCAGCCGCGCCCGATGTGCGGCCGACAGCATCGTCGTGGGCCGATGCGAGGGCGATTTCGTCATTTCTGACGACATGCGCATGAGCCCGAAACACTTCACCATCCGCTGGACTCAGCGCGGCGGCATCCTGGTCGATCACTCGGATAACGGCACTTTTGTGCAGATTCATCAGGACACGCCGATTCAGAGCGGGGATATATTCTTTGCCGGTCAGACGCTCTTCCAGGTGTGCTGACGGCTTGAATTTTGCATATTCAAACGGCGTATCGGCGCAAGCCGATAGACGTTTGCGCGGTGCGTATGGCGCAGCCATAGCACGCGAACCAAATAAAAAATGCGAGGAAAGCGATGAAACATCAATTGGCTTGTTTGTTGTTGATTTGTGCGTCACTGATGGGTTGTTCGACGGAAGAGACGTGTGAGGCCGAGGCCGGCATGGTGACGCTGAGCGCGAACGGCGTGAAGTTTATGATCGACACCTACGAGGCATCGCGCATCAATGCGACAAGCGCGACAGCCGGAACCGGCGTGACCCGTGCGTGCAACTACGGCAACTCGCTGCCCTGGAACAACGTGACGTATGAGGATGCGCTCAACGCGTGTCTCGATGCGGGCAAGCGCCTGTGCACCAAGGACGAATGGATGGCCGCATGCGGTGCCGCTTATCCATACGGTGCGACTTATCAGTCGGGCGTCTGCAACGACAGCAACGGCATCGAAACCAGCCAGACCGGCGCGAAATCGGGGTGCAAGACAAGCGCCGGCGTCTATGACATGAGCGGCAACGTCGCGGAATGGGTCGAGGGCGGCACGCTGATGGGCGGCGGCTACAACTCGTCCTCCACCGAGGTGATGTGCACGTCGGCCAAGGAAATGGGCGCGAACACCACGTCCGTAAGCCAGAACATGGGATTCCGCTGCTGCATGGACGTTTCGACATTGTAATTGGATATTTTGGGGAGCCGCTTTTGGCGCGCCAATGCGCGTCTCTGGCGAGCGCTTTTCCGCCTGCGGCTCCATACGCGCTCGCTGCGCCGCTATTGCATACGCGGCGCTTTTTCTACATCAGTATTCAGGATGAATTATGCAAGGCACGGAAGCCTCCGATAAAAAGTCATGGCGTGAGACGTTGTCTGTCTATATGCAGCTGCCGATTCTGTGGGTGTTTCTGCTCGGCATTGCAAGCGGATTTCCGCTGCTGCTCGTCGGATCGACGCTGCTCACGCGGCTGCACGAAAGCAATATCAATATCGAAACCATCGGTATTTTTGCGCTTGTCGGCATTCCATATACCTACAAGTTTCTGATTTCGCCATGTATCGACGCGGCGCGGATGCCGTTTGTCCACTCGCATCTGGGGCATCGCAAGGTCTGGTGTATTCTTTCGCAGCTGCTGCTGGCTTCGTCGCTGTTTGGCATGGCGATTTGCGATCCGGCACAGCACGTCGTGCTGATGGGTGTTCTGGCGCTGTTGACGGCAACGTTTTCGGCTATGCAGGACATCGTGATCGACGCGATACGAATCGAGATTGCGCGCAAAGATGATCAGGCGGCAGCTTCAGCCGCGCTCGTGGCCGGTTACCGGGTGGGGATGCTGCTCGCAGGCGCTGGTGCGCTGTTTCTGGCCGAAGTCTTGCCGTGGAAAGAGGTTTATCTGGTGGCTGCGGCAATCATGGGCGTCTGTATGGTGTTCACTTTGTCGATTCGGCGGCTGGTGGGATATGACGAAGCGGTCGCCAAAGGGTTGATCGAATCGAAGTCGCGGACCGATATGGCGGCTGTTCGTGAGACAGATGCGCAGGAGTCGCACAACAAAAATACGCGATCGTGGCTGTATCGGGCATTCTGCGAACCGATCATCGATTTTATGAAGCGGCCGGCAGCAATCACAATCCTGGCTTTTATTGCGCTGTTCAAACTGGGTGAGGCCATGGCCGGAACGCTGTCGATGCCGTTTTACCTGGAAATCGGCTTCAGCAAGGCCGAAATCGCAGCAATTTCAAAGATCTTTGGCGTGATTGCCACCATCGCCGGTGCATTCGTCGGCGGGTTTATCGTCAAACGCATGTCGATCGTCAAAGCCTTGTTTTTGTGCGGTTCGCTGCAGCTGGCGTCGAATTTTTGCTACATCTGGCTGTCGTATGCAGGTCACGACAATCTGATTCTCACGCTGTCGATTACGATCGAAAACGTGACCGGCGGTATGAATACAGCGGCTTTTGTGGCTTTCATGTCGCAGCTGGTGAATGTGAAGTTCACGGCGACACAATATGCGCTTTTGTCGTCGCTTTCGTCGGTTGGGCGCACGGTGATTTCGGGATCAACCGGTTTTTTGGTCGCATGGTTCGGCTGGAATGGATTCTTTGTGTTTACGGTCTTTTGCGGATTGCCGGGGCTGGTGCTGTTGTATTTCGTGTCGCGCGGCATGGGGAAAAAGCCGGATGCCGTTGAGGCAAGTGGTTGAACGATTGGATTAAAAAAAACTTGACGCACAGGCAAAAATCCCTTACAAGCCCACTCCGCCGATTGTGGTAAAGAATGAAGCAATTGGTCGCGGGGGCATATAGCTCAGCGGGAGAGCATCGCCCTTACAAGGCGAGGGTCGCAGGTTCAAACCCTGCTGTGCCCATGATCTTTCACAATTAAACAGATCACAAACCCTTTGGGGCGGTAGTTGAGTTGGTTACAACAACGGCCTGTCACGCCGTAGGTCACGGGTTCAAGTCCCGTCCGCCTCGCTCTTTAAGCGCATGATATCATTCATGCGCTTTTTTTTTCGGCTGTTTACGGCAATTGCGCGGATCCCATGAGAGCCCGACCATCCGTGGGGCTGGCCTTAGGCCCTTGACGGGGTCTGGGGCAGAGCCCCAGAAAAAAATGCGGTGGCCATGCGCCCGGGATTGTCTACTTACACACGCCGCTTTGACATGTTTTGCCCGTTCCACAGGCATTTCCATTTTCCCATGCGCCTTTGTTACATGTGCGGGGCGTTGTTGTGTTCGCGCAGCCTTTGGTGCCGTTTACACATACGCCACAGGCTGAACCATCCGATTTGCATGAATTGTTGCTGCCGCATGTGTACATGTCTGCCCACACATGACTGGAGCATATTTGCATTTTGCCAGTGGTTCCGGAATTCACACATTTTTTTTGGTTGTTTGTCGCGCAATAGGATGTAGTTGCAATGCACTGCGTTCCGTCACTCGTAAAGCCGCTATTGCATGTAAATCCGCATTTGCCGTTGGTACATGTCGCTGTGCCATTGGTGACGGTTGGACATGCATTGCCGTGCGCACCGCAGTTTGTCGGGCTATTGGCTTCACATGAGTTGTTGTACTGATGAAAACCGCTGTTGCATGTGAACGTACATTTGCCGCTGGAACAGCTGTTGCTTGCGCTTGCAACGTTGCATGCGACGCCGTGTGCACCGCAGTTTGTCGTGTTATTGGCTTCGCATGTGTTGTTGTACTGATGAAAACCGCTGTTGCATGTGAACGTACATTTGCCGCCGGTACAGGTATTGCTGGCATTTGCAACGTTGCATGCAACGCTGTGCGCACCGCAGTTTGTGTTGTCATTGGCTTCGCACTTCATCACCGGTGTTGCGCTCTGGCCAGTGCCGTTGGTTCCGGCGTAGATGTGGTAACCAGGAGCGCATCCGGCGACTATACAGGATTGGAACTGGCCGATACAAATAGAACCAAGACTGCCGGTGAGCAGTGAGGGGTCGCATACTACACCATGTAAGCCGCAATTATTGTTGTCATTTCCTTCACAGGCTTTGCCGTGGACGTGGTAACCAAGCTGCGAGGCATCCGGAATCCTGCCACTCGTGATCGTCTGGATTATCGCCAGCAACGGTGCGGGGTCTTTGCATTTTGTTGCCGTACATGTGCCATCGGTTGTGCATGAGACGACTGTGCTGTTGGCAATATTACTGGTGGAGCAACCGGTTTCATGCGCACCGCAGTGGGTGTTTGTATTGGCTTCGCATGTATTCTGATACAAATGGAAGCCCGGGAGACAGGATTTGGCAACGCATGCGCCGTTTTCACAGGCAACTGTAGCGCTGTTGGGAACTGTCGCGGTGTTGCATGGAATATTGGTATGCCCACAGCTTTCGGCGTCATCTTTGGTACATTTATAAACGTTGATTGTAATGGGATCCGGTTCGGGATCGTCTGGATCATCCGGATCTGTCGGATCATCCGGATCATCCGGATCATCCGGATCTGGCGGATCATCCGGGTCTGGCGGATTATCCGGAGCTGGCGGATCAGTTGGATCAGTAGGATCGGTTGGATCAGTTGGATCAGTTGGATCAGTTGGATCAGTTGGATCAGTTGGATCTGTTGGATCCGTTGGATCTGTGGGATCCGTTGGATCTGTGGGATCCGTTGGATCTATGGGAGCCGTTTCTTCTTGGGGTGGAGGCAGAGTGACGGTTTGCACGAACTCCAGATGAAATCCCGGTTTGCATTCGGTCGCACTGCAATAGCCGTCGCCCACGCACATGCCTGCAGCGTATCCGCCCGGTTCTGAACAGTCTGTTGCTGTACGTTTGCCGCTGGCGTCGCCGCATGCGCGATCCGAATTGATGACGCAGTGCTGTGATTCGTCGACTTCGGTGACGAGGTGATAGCCATATTCACATCTGGTGATCGAACATTGCCCCCGGTTTTCTTCTTCGTCATGGCATATTCCGGCCGCGACATGCGGTTTGAAGGCATTGCAGTTGTTACATTCAACACCGCAATGCTCCGTTTCGTTCACGCAGTTTGCCTGATACGCGCACTTATTGTCGTCGCACAGCGAAACAACGCAATTACCGTCGCTGCAGACCTTGTTGCCGCAGTTGTTGCCGCATTTGCCGCAGTTCGTGCGATCGTAATTATAACGGCTTTTGGCGATACAAGCGCCATCGCATTCAGCGTAACCCTCGGGGCATTGGCATACACCGTCAATACACTGGAAGCCGTTCACACAGCGAGTGCCGCTCGTTCCGTCTTCGAAACTGCATTGATCCGATGCACCGCAATAGTTGTTGTTCGTTTGGGGATCGATGCATTCGTTGTTGCACATCACCATTAAACCGCTGCATTCCTTGATGCAGCCGAAGCTCTGGGTAATTTCGTCGTACACACAGGTGCCGTAGTCTCGCGGACAGACGCTGTGCGAGGCCGCTTCGGGATATTTGTCGATGTCGTTGTCTGCGACTTCGCCATGGCTGTGATGCAGTGCAGTGGTCACGAAACCCACGCTGGGCTTGACGGGAACATCTGCTTCATAAATGCTGTTCTTGATGTAGCTGTATTTCTTGTACCACAGGCATGCCTGATAGTCGCTGCGGTAGGTATTCTTGACATATTCGAGAATACAGGGGGATTTGAGATCGCATGCAACGACGTCTCCCCGCAGTTTACAGCCGCATTCATAGTCGGCGATTGCCGCCGATTTGAGGATGATCGATTCTGCATTTGGCACAATGACTTCGTTCTGGTAACACGTCATCGTATCCAGCTGAACGGCGACCTGATCGCCGTCCATAAATATTGTACCTGGCGGGCATGCGACGACTTTACCATCCGCTTGCGTATATTTGTCGTAGACATCGTCGTTCCAGATACACCCACTGCTCATACATCCAATGAGTGCTGCTATCCAAATCTGCTTTGCCTTATCTGTGCGTTTTGCCATGTCTTTGCCTTTGTTCAATGGCACCATACACCACAGGATGCAATATAGCACAAGGAGACCGGGGCAGATAAATTTTGGAACAATTCAGTTCACAAGCGGAAACAATTAAACTTGGCTATGTTTAACCAGTGTGGATATAGCGTTACCCCGATATGTGTGAGATACTGGCAAAGAGCGCCGAGCATCGAGCGTCGAGTTGGCCAATGATCACTCGTGGCTCATTGCTCATTGCTCGTGGCCACAAAGCTGACAACCTTACTTTTTCATATCCACGATTGTTAAATAGAGCCTTAAACTTTGTATGCTCTTTTTGACGGCTTACGCCGTAAGCAAATGATTTGCGCGGCTACGCGCCGCAGGCGGCAAGGGGCGTTGTTCCGCGAACGCC
>CAMKRB010000205.1 GCA_946415045.1 uncultured Myxococcales bacterium | reverse complement strand
ACGAACGCCGGCAGCCGGGCACGGGAATCATTGTGCGCACCGCATCCGAAGGCGCCACTGAACAGCAAATCGACGAGGATTTCGCCTATCTCACCAACCGCTGGCGCAGCATTCTCAGCAATTTCGAGCAAAAGAAAGCCCCTGCACTGCTCTATGAAGAGCTCGATCTCCCGCTGCGCGCCGTCCGCGACCTGCTCACCGAAGGCATCGACGAAATCATCGTCGACGATCCCATCCAGTACGAGCGCATTCTGGAATTCGTGAGCAAATACCTGCCCAGCCACGCCAGCTGCGTCAAACAGTATCAGGGGCTCGACCCCATTTTTGACGCATACGGCATCGAAATCGAGGTTTCGCGCGCGCTCGCCCGCAAAGTCTGGCTGCGCAGCGGCGGCTATCTGGTCATCGACACAGCCGAAGCGCTCACAGCAATCGACGTCAACACCGGCAAATTCGTCGGCCAGCACTCACTCGAAGACACCATCCTTCAAATCAACCTCGAAGCCGTCCGCGAAATCGCTTATCAGCTCAAAATCCGCAACATCGGCGGCATCGTCATCATCGATTTCATCGATATGGAGCGCGTTTCGAACCGCGAAAAAGTCTACAATGCGCTCGAAGAACAGCTCACTCACGACAAAGCGAAAACGAACATTCTCAAAATCAGCGAATTCGGCCTGGTCGAAATGACGCGCAAAAGAGTGCGGGAAAGCCTGATACAGAGTGTGTGCGAGCCGTGTTTCTATTGCGAAGGCAAAGGCTACATCCGCAGCCGCCAGAGCATCGCCTACGAAATCCTGCGCGAGCTGCAGCGCGAGGCCACCATGTCGAGAACCAAAAAGCTCAAGGTAATCGCGCATCCTGACGTCGCGCAGATGCTCTTCGATGAGGAGCGATCAGCCATCGAAAATCTCGAATCGAAATACCATCGCAGCATCGAAATCCAGGCCAATCCTCAGCTTCATCACGAACAATATGAGGTTTACGCAGGCGACGATTAGATTGAGGGGGGCAACCCCCTGCGCGGCTATCGGGCTGCATGTGCAAAGCCATGCAGCCCGATACGCCGCTACCCCCGTGCGGGGCAGTTCCTGACCGATGCGGCCCCGCAACGCCCTATTCCTACGACTTCCGACGTTCACACCCCTTGTGAGGTTCCAGTTGAGTTCTCCGGCAAATCACAGCATCCCATGCCCCAAATGCGGTATCGACAACGATCCGTCTGCGGACACATGCGCCCAATGCGGCGCACGGCTGGTCAGAGGTGTCTATGAAGCCAGCGTTTCGTCCGGCCTCAAGCGCCTTGAAAGCGAAAAACTCGCTTTTCTGGGATCCGGTGTGCTCATTTCGAAATTCAATCCAAACGACGTCGAAAAATATGCGCAAA
Source organism: uncultured Myxococcales bacterium (assembly GCA_946415045.1). Classification (GTDB taxonomy): domain Bacteria; phylum Myxococcota_A; class Bradymonadia; order UBA4248; family UBA4248; genus UBA4248. The sequence goes on along the minus strand of CAMKRB010000205.1, from coordinate 5,414 downwards.
CCCAGGCCGATAATACACTCGACCCGCAGCTGATCGACGCGATCGAAGTCGACAGCAAAGCAGAACTCGGGATGGATAACGGCCACAATACCATGCAGGATATCCGTCCCGACGATATCCGCCTGGATTCATCCGAGCGGATGGATACAGACAGCCATACCATTGTCGATGTCGGCAGTTTCCCGTCCAAAACCATTCAGGATTTTGACGGCATGTCTGAAATCGGCGCACTCGTCGCCAACGAATTCGACGAGCTCAATGAATCCCAGCGTTCATCCTCATCATCCACGCTGTTCAGTGCGACGACAACCGTCCCCGATATCGTGACCCAAATGGTCGAAGATGCCGATATTCACGAAGATGCACCGAACGACGACGCATCAGATGAAGATGAAGACCAGACAAAAGCGAATGATGCGGTAAGCGCGGTTGAACACGCCACCGACGAGCAACCGCAATCCCCAAAGTCATCTGTTCCCGAATTCATCGACGAAGAAAAAGCCTCGCGGTATGCGCAAATTCTCATTCCGGCGGTTCACGAACCGCATGAATCGGGCGAATCGTCGCGCGATATACCGGCAATCGACAAACTGAAAAACCAGGGGCTGTTCGAGCCGCTGTCGGTGCATGCCGAAGTCAGCAACAGCATCGAAGAAATTCAGAACCTCGACCAGCTGCTGCCGAAGTCTGAAATCGAGCCGTGGAAAGGCAGTTTCGAAGACAGCGACCATCCCCGGGATGCAGCCGACGAGCCAGAGGAAGACAGCACACAGCCTTATGAAGCCGACAAACAATACATGCCGGCAGACGATTTCACCGAGGCAGATCAGGACAATGCAGCCCCCGAAACCTCTGTCGAAGACGCTGCAGTGCCGCGCGATTCGCTATGTGCAATCGACGCCGAAGCCATCATCGACAATGAAGATCGCGTCCCCACCAATCAGGGATCGGTGGTGATTGCCGCCCCGGATGAGGTAGACAGCGATGACATGAATATGTCCATCGACCTGGAAAGCTGCCAAACCATCCCCATTGCCGTCGAAAAATATCTGCCACCAGAAGTGCTTGCAGCAGCCCAGGCAAATGCCTCTGACGCATCCCTGTCGGCCGCGCACAAATCCAGATCCAAACATTTCGAACGGCTGTTTCTCACGATCTGGGTTGTCCTCCTGGTCTGTATTTGCTTTGGCATCATTGTCCTGCTGTATCACATGGGTATGCTCGCCCGCATTTCGCCCATGCTCGATCCCTACAAAGACGAGGACGCGCAACCGTTTGCAGAAATTCAGGGGGCACCGGCTCCGGTTGAAGAACCAGCGGATAACAAGACCGGCATTGCGATCGGCGAAGCCGCACAAATCGTCTACCAGAAGTTCGATTTTGAATCGTGGATCGAGCCCTGGGTTGAGAAAAAGATCGCCGAACCCTTACCGCCCGAAGCCAAGCTGGAATATCTGCAAATCGGGATGGATTATTACCCGGAGAATGTCGATTTCGTCCTGCGCTATGCGCAGAGTCTCATCGATGCCGGGCAGGCGCACGAAGCCCGTTCATTCATCCAGCGGCTTTCGGACGAACAGTTTAACGCGCCGCAGTTCCAGGAGCTGTACTATCAGGCATTTGCATCAGATCCGGAATTTCTGCCCGAAGTGCAGGAGATCACCGATACCGATTTTGACGAACTGGCACCGCTGGGCGGCGGATCAACCATCACGCTCAAGGTTGTCAAAGGCGGCCAGCCGTTTGCTGCATTCAAGCCGCTGCAAACGCGCAGGCAGTCGAATTACCGCGCCGAAATCGCCGCATGGCGGCTTTGTGAGCTGTTGCAGTGCGATTTTCAGGTGCCGTGGAACAGGCCCATCAAAATCGAACGCAACGTATTCAACAAGCTCTACAACCGGTCCAAATCCAAAAAACGAGAGCTGTATCGCAAGGAATTAAAAGACCTCATCTGGACGAAAGAAGGGAAGAATTCGTATGTCTATGGCACGCTCAAAGACTGGGTGCCCGATTTCACGCGATTCCCGATCGAGTTCACTGCGATGTGGAAAGGCTGGGTTTCGCAGGCCAAATACATCGAGGATTTTCCGGATTTGGGCGTAGCGATGCAATCCCTGTCCAAACGCAAGAACACCGCAAAGCTTTATACCGAGCTGATGGCGCAATCCCCCAATCTCACGACGGAAGCGCTCGCATCGCAGGTTTCGCAGGTGCTCACGTTCGATTATCTCGTCGGCAACTGGGATCGGTTTTCCGGCGTTCCCGAATGGTGGGGCGTCAATTGTCAGTTCAAAAACAATCACATCGTCTCGATCGATAACGGCGCAGCATTCCCAGCCTACAGCAATGCCAAGGTTCAGGAACGCTTTATGATGACCGAACGATTCAGTGAGCATTTCATCCATGCACTGCGCACGCTGAACAAAGAGAAAACGCTGGAATTCCTGTTTCCGAATGCGACGCAGTTCGAGAAAAGCAGCTTCGATCAATTCTGGAAACAGCGTTCGGCTGTACTCTCAAGGGTCGATGCCTTGTGTGAAAAATACGGTGCAGAACACGTCCTGTCTTTCTACTAGTGAATCTCTATGCGACAGTTTTTCCGACATATACAAACGCTGTATTTTTCGCTGGCAGCAGCAGGATTTGCAGTGGGATGTGATCAGTACGACGATGTGAACGGCAGTTTTCAGGAAGCCGTCAGCTCACCTCGCATCGAAGTCAAACTCGACGATCACACCTACCGGTATTTCCGGTTTCATCTGCGTCAGTTTGACGATTCCGTCAGCGGCACATTCGAAACTTTCGACATGAACAGTTATGAATTGTTCAACCAGGTGCCGATTCTGATGGACAACCCCCTCAATCTCTACTACTGCGCCCGGATTGATTACGGTTATATCCGAAACAATACAGTGCATATCGTCATTCGTGACAAAGAACAGAGGCAGTGGACATTTATCGCGCAACTTGGGAAAAGCACATTATCGGGCGAAATCTATCGCACCGGTTACAGCGGCATGGTGCTTGTCGATGCAGATCCTGCGTATATGCTGGACGAAGACGCCGCCTATATGAACGAGAAACAAACCAGCACATCGCATTTCATTCTCGAATCGATGAAAGACTCGGATGCATCGCTCAAATGTATTTATTACTACAGATCCCACAATCTTTTTGCCGTTTTGCCCGAGTCATTTCCGCTGAAAGACTGCATGCCATCGACCAAACAATGCCACAATTACCGGCTTGCAATTGTGGGTACGCATCCGGTGCGCAAGCTGTATAACAGCGCACCGCTGCTGATTACCGAGGTGCTTTCGGCATTTCTTGACGACTGTGATTTGCAGGACAAATACAAACGCAGCATCAATCTTCGCGAGAATCCAAATACCCGTGACGGCATCCACTCGAATTATTTTATCGCCACAGCCGTCATCTATGAAGATCTGAACATGGACGGTATCTGGAATACCGAAACCGAGCCGGTACTTGCATCACTCGATGCGCAGACACTGATGTTCTACGACACCATTCCCGAATCGTCCATCTACGGCGAATCTCCCGAAGGAGAGACCTATCAGGCACCGATTTTGTCGCAATCCCAAATCGATGCAACGGCGGGCTGGCATCTGTATAACGACGAATCCGAAACGACCGACACCATGCCCTATATCCGCATTCTCAAGCATCTCACGCCGATATCGGGCAATGCGCTGTCGCTCATGCCAATCAATCTCAGTCCGGCCGAGGGCAAATCGCGTGGCTGCTACCTGCATCCCCAGGAGGACAGCCAGGTTGCATGTGACGGTATTCTTCCAGTTCTGGTGCAATAGATGACGATACGCATGCAACAAGTCAAACAACTGTGCATACAGTTCATCATGGCGATTATCGTTGTTTGCGGCATGCCGGCGATGCCCGAAGCTGTCGCAGCTCCGCTGCCCGACCTCCAGGACGGCATTGAAGAGACGCATACCATTGCATTTTTGCCGGGTATTCCCATCTATCTTTACAAAGACGTGCCGATGCAGGTTTCGATAGATACCGTTGCACTGCAGAACGATATCATGGCGCATGCATCTGCACATCCCTATCTGAAAGTACTCTCAGAAAGGGATATTCGCCGCGCATTCCAGCCCGATGATTTTTCTGCGAACGATGCATACAATCAGTCTGAAATCGATCTGGGCTATGCCGAAACACAGATGTCGGGCATGAACTACGATGCGGCAATATCGCTGTTACAGCGCGTGATACAGAACAACAGCAAAGCGCTGCTGAATTATTATCAGCCCGGCATGGTGGCTCGCGCCTACCAGATGCTCGCGTATGCATATGTTGCAAAGTATCAGGAAGACAGCGAAAACAGCAGCAATCACCGGCATTCCGCGAAGCTGGCATTTATGGAATTTATTCGTCTGGCACCGCACATCATGATGCTGTCGGGCAGACAATCCCCGGACCGTGTGAGCATTTATGACGAAGCGCTCGATCTGTTCCTTGGAAACGATACCTACAGACAGATGCCGCAGCGCGATGCGCTGGCACTCGCCCACCGTCTGCATGCCGATTCCGTGATTTCAATGCGCATCGTGCAGAATACATCCGGTGAACAGATTCTTGAAATCGATCACTACAATGCCAAAAAGCGCACCATGTCCAACGACAAGCTGCCGCTCAGCCAGATTCGATCCCTCGACTCCGATTCGCTTGCCCAGAGCGTTTCGAATACGGCAACCGCCTTCTTTTCCAATCTGTATGCCTGTCTCGATTTCAAACCATATCAGCCCAAAGTCGTATCCGATATACCGTTTCATACATTTCTGCTTGATATCGAAGCCATCTATACTTTTTTTGTAAGGCATCCAACCTCGGGCATGCTGCATGGTTTCGGTGCAAATATCAATTTTGCCGCGATGCTGAATAAGAATTTCTTTGTGCGCATCGGCGGTGAATTCATCACCATGTTTCCAGGAAAAGATCACGAGCTCTATGAATCCTTCAGGATTTATCGGTTTCCGTTGTATTTTGGCATTTCCAGAACATGGAAATACGTTCGTCCCTATCTGGGCGCCGGTCTGGAGTTCAGTTTTTCGTCCAAGTATACAATTACAAACTCTGTCATCTGCAAAACCTTTGGCACATCCGATCTCGAGTGCAATCCCGCGGATGTCAAAACAAACAGCGAGCCCTATGCGCTGGGCATTCCATTTGTGTTTGGCGTAAATGCGGGATATGATCCTTTTTATATCACGGTCGAAGGCAGTTTTGCTCCGACGGTATATCCTGTCAAAGCCAATGCATTCCGTCATCCGCTGAGTTTCAGATTGGGCGTACAGTACCGATTTTGATGTATTACCTCAAGTTTCGCACCCGCATTTTCAATGTTTTTAGCAGTAATACAAGAAGTGCCG
>CAMKRB010000204.1 GCA_946415045.1 uncultured Myxococcales bacterium | reverse complement strand
ATAAAGACCACCGGACCGCCGGATACCCACCTCTGGATGCAGCACATACATCGGGATATCCAACGCCCGAATCCTGCGCGGTACTATATCACAACTCCGTCGTAGTTTCCACGATTCAACAAATTTTTAGAGATTACAAAATGTATCAAACAAAAATCGTGGAAACCACTTTTCAAACGATAAGGCAGATGATTAAAGTTTGGAGATTTGAACTATAAAACTCGGCGCGCCACACAGTGGCGCATACCGCCAGCACGCTGAAAGCATGCAATGTCACAGCCCGGGGTGAACGCAGCGTAACCCCGGGGAAATACGGCATTCTTTTCTCTAATGCTCTGTCTCCTGGTTCATCGCTTTAACCGTCATCGCGCGGGCATTGTCGATGTTCATCGTGAGTTCGTAATTGTCGTTCATATTGGCGAGATTGCGGGCGCGCTCAAAATAATGCATAGCGAGCTCGTAATGCTTCATATTGAGCAGCGAATAGCCGATTTCGTACTGAATCACGCCGTCGCTCTTGTCAGAATCACGCGTCGACTTATCGTCTTCAAACCCTTTGATATTGCGGTTAAACTGCAGATTGACGATTTGCTCGATCAGCGATTTGCCCTTCTCGACCTCGCCCATATCGATGAACACAAGCGCGCGCGCACGCATCGCTGCGGCCTGTTCCGCAGGATAAGCCTGTTCAAAACGGTCCAGTGTGGCGAGCGCCTCGTCATATTCTTTCGTCTCGATATAGTCCCACACCAATTCGAGCGCGATATCTTCGTTGCAAAGCTCGGGCGACGGTTTGCGCGATTTCAGAATCACCAGCACGATCTCGCGAAACATCTCGTGCAATCCTCGCAGACTGCATGCCCGCGCCACCATCCATTTCTGCATGTTGTTCAGGCGTTTCCACGAATACCCGCGCAGCGCCTCCACATCCATCTCTTTGAGCGCCTTGAAACGACTCGTCTCAGACTCCGCAACGGTTGACCAGTCGTACATCGTATTAAATCCGACTTCTTCGTCGAAAGAAAACGTCTCGAGCGCGATTTTATTATCTTCCGCCTCGAGATTGCGCATCATCGCAATATCGCTCTCGTCCTCCGCAAATACGTCTTCCTGCTCACTGTCTTCGTTTTCGTCGTCTTCATCGACCGCATCCTCATCGTGTATGCCCACTTCGGCATCCAGCTGAAGATCATCGACAAATTCCTTATCCTGACGTTTCTTTTTGCTCATTTCTGCAAAAAATCCCTGTATAGTCCATAAAATGCAACATGCCGCGCAAATAAACGGCACAGTATTGTAAAGACTGCACGGATTATTGTCAAACAATACCAGACAATCCGACTTTCGTTCGGAACGATTTTGGTGGGGGCACAGCCCCCTGCGGCGCTATCGTGCGGCCGCACGATACGCGCCTACCCCCAGTGCGGGGCTCTGCCCCGCAACGCCCCGGATCCGGGCACTGGAACCAATCCGACACGCCTGGAAGGCGTCACATCTGCATCAGTAACCGTGGGCAACGCCCACGGACAGACCAGCGAACATCCAATCCCTGATAAGCGCATCACAATCGCTGTACATAGCAATGCCGGGCGTATTGGCGTCAGCCAATAGCCCGGCACAGCGAGCGTATGGCGCGCAACCGCGCACCATAGCGAGCGGCGACGTGCCCACGGCACGTCGCACACCAAAAATCAGATTATTTGACGAGCCAGACCTGGAATTTGTTCGAGGAGAGATCGAGCGTGCTGGTTTTGACTTCCGCGCAATCCTTATCAAACAGGTTCTGGAGTGTGTATTCCTGGCCGAGTTCGCAGACGCCGGGACCATGGCCGGAGTTATCGGGCAAACCGATGCCGACGATGACGCTTTCGCCGTTGTATGACATCTTGTAGCAGGCTGTGGAATTATCGCTCGAACCGTGCTGTACGCCAAGGATTTCGCGCTCACCCAGGCTGAGTGCCTTGTGCGTGCGGCGGATTTTGCCCAGGCTCTGGACGAATCCCAGAAGTGCCGACTGCTGCTCGTTCAGTCCATCGAATATCATCATGCGGCGGTTGTCGGGATCGTTGGAACCAGGCATACCTGCTTCGTCACCGTAATAGATGAGAGGCACACCGGGCTGCGTGAGAAGAATCATCCAGGCTGCCATGACGCGATCGTAGGCATACCAATCGCCAGGCGTCGGGTTGTTGCCCCATTTGCTGGAGTTCTGGCCGGCTGCGACCGAAATGGCGCGAGCGACGTCGTGGTTGCCCATGAACGTGCCCATCAGATCGGATTTGAAGTTGGCTTTATAGCCGCTTTGACCGTTGTGAATGGCATCATACAGACCATTGCCCGTCAACACATTGCCGATTTTGTAGTAAAGCGGGAAATCGAACTGCGCATGGAGCAAATCATCGCCGATATATTTGTTGAGCAAATTCATGTCGCCGGTGAACGTCTCGCCCACCATGTAGAACATGATGCCGGTGTTTTTAAACAGCTGATCGACGGCATAGCGCAGATCCCTGATGAACTGGATGTTCATGTGCTTGACGGCATCGACGCGGAATCCGTCGATGTTGGTCTCTTTGATGAGCCAGATGGCATGCTGGACCATCAGATTGCGGACATAATCGTTATCATAGTTGATATCGGGGAGATCCTGTGAGAACCAGCAGCGCGTCGTCTCATTGGGATCATCCCAGTAACCATCGTCACATAGTTTTCGGTTGTTGAGATCGCCGTTAAACCAGTCAGCATGTTTTTTAAACATGGGGCTGTCTTTGTGCACGTGGTTGGCCGCGAAATCGACGAGGACGCGGATACCGCGTTTGTGGCATGCATTGACCAGATTCTTGAGGTCATCCATGGAGCCGAAGTGAGGCTCAATGGCGCTGATTCCATCGAATTCACCCTGGTTATCGGCTGTCATAAACGAAGCGATGGGCCAATACGAGTGATAAGCGGTGTAATTGTGTTTCTGACCGTCGTCGTTATTTTTGCTGTCTTCGCTCACGCCCTGGGTATTCATGCTCACAGACGAAATCCAGATGGTGTTGACGCCGAGTGCATCGAAGTAACCGGCTTCAACTTTCTGCTGCATGCCCTTGAAATCGCCGCCCATCCAGTCGGCTGCCAGGGAATTGTCCCACAATCCATCGGTTCTGCCGTTTGGCTTGCGATCGTTGGACGAATCGCCGTTGACGAATCTGTCGGTGAAAGCGAAATACAGAATGGCGTTGTGCCAGTCGAACTGCTCTTTTTCAACCCAGACGGGGACATAGACGTCCTGACCGCCGGCTTTGACGAAGTAAGTGTATTTGCCGTTTTCGGGGACTTCATCGGTGAACGAGTTGCCATTGGGCTGTGGATTGACACCACCGTTGACGCTTTCAACACTGTCTTTGAACTCGACCGTAATCTTTTTGCCCTCGACCTTGATCGTCTTGAGCTGGGCATTGCTGTCGGTGCCATTGATGGTGTAGTTTCCACCGGAAGTCGTGTCGATATCAAATGTTCCGCAGATATCGCCGCCGGTCACGGTACCACCGCCACCGCCGCCGCCGCCGTTGCATACGCCATCATTTGTCTCATCATAGCATAGCGTCTGGCCACAGCTTACAGTCACTTCATTGTCGCAATATTCACCAACGCATTTGGTGGGATCGCTCTTGTAGGAATCGTCTGCCCAGCCATCCACATAAAACTTATAGTTGTGGTGTTCGCCTTTTGGCCATTTGACGGTATAAGTATGCGAACCCTGGCCATCGGGCTGCATTTTGTACGCCTCATCTGCAATCTTCCAGTTACCCTCACCATCCGCATTAAAATCGCCGATGAGATAGACACTCCAATCCTGCCCGCCGGAAGCCTGCGATGTCCACTTGTTGTGGAATTTAAACGTGGTGATGCATTCTTCGGGTTCGCCGCCGCCGCCACCACCACCAATACTGCCGGAACCGGAATCTTCGTCCATGCTGAAGGTCTGACCACAGCTTATGGTGAGCTTGCAATTGTGATCATTGCCATCCGTACATACTGCTGGTACCGAGTGATATGCCTCGCTGTCCTCAAGACCGCCGCCGATGTAGGCTTTGAATGTGACCGTCACACCCTTCGCAAACGAAAGATTCTGCTTGCCATCGATCTCAAGCGTAAACGTGCCGTCATTTTCGGTGAATTTGTAATTGGCATCCTCTTTTGCCCAGTTGTTGAAATCACCGATCAAAAAGACGGGCTTTCCCTTGTAATTGCTATTCTTATAAACGATTGTCGTTTTACATGAGTCGTCAACAGGACCACTGCCCTTCACGCAGGTATCCCCTTTCGCCACATAACCTGTGTCACAAATCGTACACAAGCCACTCGCATCGGTCGTAAAATTCTCGACACATTCACATACGGTGCCGTTAAAATCGCCGTGTACGCAATTGACGGTGTTTCCCTTCTCGTCACTGTCATCACAACCACAAGCAATCGCGGCCATGGCCGCAAGACTCACAAACAACGCTTTTTTCTTCATGCTTTCCTCCAGAGCATCAGAACAAATAGGCGCAAAATACACCTGCGTGCTTTTTACCCGCATGAACAAAATTTTCAATCCTAACATAACAATTTCTATCATTTTTTATCAACATATATCACACATTAACATACAGGTAACACACAAAACCACACTCAACCACAAACACCGCATTCTCTTCAAATCCAGTAATTATCCCCCCGTATGCTCTTTCTAAAACTTAGTGTTTGAAGCGTGACAAGGCAAAAGGGCTAAGTCAGAAGTCAGGAGTGTCTCAAACTCAGTGGTTAGGCTATTATCAGAATTTATGTCTTTCTTAAAGGATTGTTGCCTCCTGCCTCCTGCCTCCTGCCTCCTGCCTCCTGCCTCCCGCCTCCTGCCTGATGCCTGGATTGATTCCCATAATGCCCTTTAGACGTCAAAATAGAGCTGAATTGTTACTTGTAACCCTCCACCACTCCACCAATCCCATTGCGCATTGCTATCATTCGTGCCATATTTGGAGATTGAGGGCGAATCGGTTGATGCCCCGCAAACATTCTGAAATCCGGGAGAATGATATGAAAGTTTTAATGGTCGCATCCGAAGCAGTACCTTTTGCCAAAACCGGCGGTCTTGCCGATGTTGCAGGCGTTTTGCCCAAGTTTCTCAAAAAAGCGGGGCATGATGTACGAGTGGTGATGCCATTATATGGCAGTATCGACCAGGAAAAATACGGCATTCATCCGATTCCCGGCGCGATGGGCGTGTGGATGGGCGCAATCGGAGAGCTTTGGTGCGAGGTGAAGGAATCGACGCTGCCCGGGTCGGATGTGCCGATTTATTTTATCGGCTTTGACCAGTATTATGCGCGGCCGCAACTCTATAACGAACCCAGTGGTGAAGGATTTCTCGACAACGACAACCGCTTTGTTTTTTTGTCGCGAGCCGCACTGCAGCTGTGCAAAAAACTGCACTTTTCACCGGATATCGTACACTGCAACGACTGGCATACGGCAGCAGTCCCCATTTTCCTGAACACCGCATACGCAAACGACGATGTGCTCAGGGATACGGCGTCATTGCTTACCATTCACAACATGGAATACCAGGGACGATATTATTCGGGGCTGATGAATGTGCTGGATATTGGCTGGCAGCATTTCACGCATCTGGAACTCGAATGGCAGACCCAGGTGAATCTGCTCAAAGGCGGATTGTATCACGCGACACTGTTCAATGCGGTGAGCCACGGGTATGCCAGTGAAATCCAGACGCCTCAGTTTGGGCATGGTCTGGAGGGCGTGGTGCGGGATCGAATCGATGCATTGCGCGGCGTACTCAACGGTATTGATTACGACGAATGGAATCCGTCAACCGACAAGTATATTCCTGCGCATTTCGATATCGGCGACATGGCAGGAAAAGCGGAATGCAAACGCGCACTGCAGCAGGAGATGGGACTTAAAGTGCGCGACGACCGTCCGATCTTTGGTCTGGTTGCCCGGCTGGTCGATCAAAAAGGCATCCGGCTGCTCGCCGAAATCTTCGAACCCCTGATGCAGCTCGATCTGCAGATTGCCCTGCTCGGAAGCGGCGAAGCGTGGGCGCATGATTTCTTTAACACCATGGCAGCCCGATATCCCGGCAAATTCGGATGCTATCTCGGATACAGCAATCCGCTCGCCCACCGCATCGAAGCCGGTGCAGATTTCTTCCTCATGCCCAGTGTCTTCGAGCCCTGCGGACTCAATCAATTATACAGTCTGCGCTATGGCACCCTCCCCATCGTCCATGCCGTCGGCGGCCTGAATGATACCGTCGACAATTTCGACGAATACAATCATACCGGCACCGGTTTCAAATACTACGACCAGAATGCCGGCGCTTTCTACAATACCATCGGATGGGCCCTCAGCACCTGGTACAACCGCCCCGATGATATCGCAATGCTGCGAAACAATGCCATGGCCAAACGGTTTTCGTGGGAACAGTCCACTCAGGACTACCTCGATATTTACAAAGAAGCGGTTTATAGAAAAACCGGGAAAAGTATATAAAGCAGTGGACTAGATTCGCTTATGGCTTATGGTAAATACAGAACCCAAAGCTATAAGCTATAAGCTATAAGCTATAAGCTATCTAACCACAGATGGAGCCCCCAAAAATAATTGCAGCGACGCTCAGCAGATCGTCGCTGCAATTATATCAATGCATTCCCATTTCTGATGATTCCTGGAGATTTCGATGAAATTAAAACACTGGATTGCCGTTCTGACCTGCATGCTTGCATCTGCATGTACAAACGAAAACGCTACTC
>CAMKRB010000203.1 GCA_946415045.1 uncultured Myxococcales bacterium | reverse complement strand
GCCAGTGTCTCACACGTATCGGGGTAACGCTATAGCCACACAGGTTAAACAGAGCCTTGTTTTTAGAACACGTGCGCTCGCCGAGCGCACAACCAAAAAAAGCCCGGTGAAAACCGGGCTTTTTTTTGATGTCGAAAGACTTAGGGATTATTCGGCAGCTTTGTCGTCTGCTTTATCATCTTCTTTCTTATCTTCTTTCACATCATCTTTTTTGTCGTCTGCTTTGTCGTCGCATTTGCAATCGTCTTTCTTGTCGCATTTGCAATCTTTGCAGCAGCAGCATTTCTCTTCAAATACGCATTTGTAGAGGATGCCGGCGATGACAGCACCAACGATTGGGGCAACCCAGAACAGCCAGAGCTGAGAGAGGGGCTCGCCACCGACGAACACTGCCATAGCGGTTGAGCGGGCAGGATTGACGGAGGTGTTGGTGACAGGGATGCTGATGAGGTGAATGAGTGTGAGGCAGAGGCCGATGGCGATGGGGGCAAAGCCAGCGGGAGCACGGCGATCTGTGGAGCCAATGATGACGAAGAGGAAGACGCAGGTGAGGACGGCTTCGATAGCGAAAGCGGCACCCATACCATAAGCAGCACCACCGAAGTGAGCTGTTGTACCATCAGCACTGAAACCATTGGTTGCGAAGTCACCGGCGACACCAGAGAAGGAGGCACCTGCGCTCTTCACGATGACATAGAGGATACCAGCGGCGATGATGCCACCGATGCACTGAGCAACGATGTAAGCTACGGTATCTTTGCCACCTTTGAAACGACCGGAGGCCAGCAAACCGAGTGTAACGGCAGGATTGAGATGGCAGCCAGAGATGTGGCCAATAGCAAAAGCCATGGTCAGAACTGTGAGACCGAATGCCAGCGAAACACCGACATAGCCGATGCCGACATTGGGAACGCCGCAAGCCAGAAGGGCTGCGCCGCAACCGCCAAAAACAAGCCAGAATGTGCCGATACACTCGGCAATCGCACGTTTAGCAAGACTCATACATTTCTCCTTTTATGATGAGTGGATAACAGGGGGTTGGCCCCTAAGACTCTGAACGCCGCAATCCCAATTGCAATGCCACGCAATTGCAGATTGCACAATGGCACTAATAAACGATACAGCCTGCAATAATACAGACCAAACTGATATATAACACAAATTGCACCACAGGTGAAATATTCTATTAAACTCTGTTCGGCGCATGTTCTTTTGTGGATGCTATATCGGGATGAGTGAGGAGTGAGGAGTGAGGAGTGAATAGTGAATAGTGAATAGTGGTGCGACATAGCGAGTAGGGGCGACCCCGTGTGGTCGCCCGTGCGAGCTGAGTTACAAAATTTGAATTTTATGCGTGGTTGTTGTAGTGAAAAAGAACGTATGGAAGATTCTGTACGGGTGCTATTTTAGAGGTTTGAAGTGGCTGATTTTCAGGAAAACAACCAGAACACGTTCCAAACTGCAAATACGATAATTCTGGACTCCAAACAAAACCGTGAACTGTCTGGAGAGTATCGTGTGGTCGGACGCTGTGGCACCGGAGGCTGTGCCATCGTCAACGAGGGCTACAGGATTTCCGACAATCGTCATGTCGCCATCAAAATTCTCTCGCTTCCTGCAGGTCTGGAATTTGATGAAGCAGAGCGTACCCGACTGAGGTTCTATCGCGAAGCCCAGCTGATGGCCTCGATGAAGAGTCCGTATATCGTTGAATGCCTGGCGTATGGTTTGTTCGAAGGCAAACCATGTATGGTTCTTGAGTTTATGAACGGCGTGCAGCTGGATGAATACCTCAAGAACAATGGTGCGATGTCGTTTGAACAGGCAGTGGATGTGGCTTGTCAGGTGCTGACGGGTCTGGGCGTTGCGCACAAAATCGGAGTGATTCACCGCGATATCAAACCCGCGAACATCATGGTGATGAACGGCACGAAATCGACGGAAATCCGCGTCTACGACTTTGGCATTGCGACCGTTCTGGATGATGGGCCCGGGGATTTGATGCGCACTCAGGTCGGTTCAATTCGCGGCACCCCATCCTACATGGCTCCGGAACTGTTTTCCGGGGAAATCCGTGCGTGTCCGGCGACCGATATCTATGCCGTTGGTCTGATGCTGCACGAATGCCTCACTGGAACTGTTGCCGTGATGGGCACCAGCCTGATACAGATTTCATACAAGCAGATGCACGAACCACTGGAAATTCCGCTGTTTATTCCGGAATGCCTGGCCAACGTGATCCACAAATGCTGTGCCAAAAGAGTCGAAGACCGCTACCAGACGACTGACGAAGTGATCCAGGCGTTGCAGGCTGTGTTGCCCGAAGCCAAGCAGGAGCGTGTTTCGTGCGAGGTCAAATACCTGGAAGCGATTCGCCAGAAAGGTGAAGCGTCTGAAAATGCGGATAAGAATAAAGCCATTACCATTACAAAGCCGGTTCTTTTGGGCGTAATTGCCGGCGTTTTTTTGTGTATTGCGCTGATCATTGTCCTGGCTGTCACGCTTTCAGATGATGAGTCACCGGCACCACAGCCATTTGGTGAAAACAGCCAGAATGCGGATGCTGCGGCGGAAGCTGCGCAACCTCCGGCAGACACGAAACCTGCCGTTCCCCCCGAACAAGAGGTGAAGCCGGCTGAACCATCCCCCGATACCGCCAATCCACCAGCCAATGATTCCAATGCAAATACTCAGGAACAGGCGATCCAAAAAACAAATTCTGACGCATCCGGTACATCCAAAAAGAGCCAGAAGCGCAACAGCAAAAAGAGCTCGAGGCACAAATCCGAAACCATCGTTCCCAATTTCGACTAGTATCCATTTTCCTTTTAATATGATAAAGAGTCTGCGGTTCCGGTCTGGGACTGTTTAACTGTATTAAATGAAAGGGAACAAGATGGCTTCTGCAAATATTCTCGTTGTCGATGACGAAAAAAACATTTGCCGTACCGTGAGTATGGTACTGCAGGGCGAAGATTACGAAGTCGATACTGCGTCCAGTGCCGAGGAAGGCCTGGCCCAGCTCAACGACCACAATTATGATGTGATGCTGCTGGACGTCCAGATGACGGGCATGACGGGACTGGAAATGCTCGAACACGTCCGACAGCTCGAAATGCCGCCCGAAGTCATCATGATGAGCGGTCATGCGATGCTGACCGATGCGGTGAACGCCACCCGGCTTGGTGCGTTCGATTTTCTGGAAAAACCGCTGGATCGCGAGCGTTTACTGCTTACCGTGCGCAATGCATGCGAGCGCCGCTTTTTGACGCAAAAGGTCGAAAGCCTTGAAAATGCTGATGATCGCTATTGCGGGATGATTGGCGAATCGCCCGCCATGCAGAAAGTGCGCAAGGCTGTTCAGGTCGTTGCACCGACCAAAGGCAAAGTGCTGATTCTGGGCGAATCCGGCGTCGGCAAAGATCTCGTGGCGCGCTCCATTCATGCCCTCAGTGATCGCGCCAAACGTTCATTTGTCAAGGTCAACTGCTCGGCAATTCCGTCCGAACTCATCGAATCCGAGCTGTTTGGACACGAAAAAGGCTCGTTTACAGGCGCAGCCATCAAAAAGCGCGGTCTGTTCGAAATGGCCGATGGCGGCACGATTTTCCTCGATGAAATCGGCGACATGTCACTCGCGGCCCAGGCCAAGGTGCTCCGCGTGCTGCAAAATGGCGAGTTTACGCGCGTCGGAGGTGAAAAGCTCTCGTTCGTTGATGTCCGCGTGATTGCCGCAACCAACAAAGACCTCAAAAAAGCCGTTGCCGAAGGCACATTCCGCGAAGATCTCTATTTCCGCCTCAATGTCGTGCCCATCGAAGTGCCGCCGCTTCGCGAACGCCTCAGCGACGTACCGCTGCTCATCAACGCGTTTCTCAGTCAAATCGCAGCCGAATATGGCCGAACGCCGCTCACCGTCAGCGAACGCGCCATGGATATCCTCTGCAAATACAGTTACCCCGGCAACATCCGCGAACTGCGCAACCTCGCCGAACGCTTCGTCATCATGTGTCAGGATGTCGTCACCGTCGGCGATTTGCCCGAAGATATGGTCGATGCTGTCGAAGTTCCCGATCCGCACAAGAGCATGCATGTGCTTCAGGCCATCACGGCCAACACGCCGGAACCCTCTGATGACGACGATTTCCTCGCCAAACTCGCCAAAGTCAAGCCGGGAACCGTGTCGCTGCGCGAATTCCGTGGCATGGCTGAACACGCTTTCATCCGCGAGACGATGAAAATTGTTGGCAACAGCGTCGCCAAAGCCGCAGATTTGCTCGGTATCGAACGCACCAACCTGCACAAGAAAATTAAAAAGTATGAGGCAGGCGCCGTCGACGATGATGATTGATGGTGCGCGTGCTATCTCGCTGTGAGACGTGTCGCGACACGTCTCAGCAGCTTCGATACGCACTGCGGCGGCACCTATCGCCTGACGGCGATACGGCGCCGCTTAACCGTGGGTTTCACCCACGGTCGTCATACGCCGCCCCTGCGGGGCTCTGGTGGTGACGCCTTCCAGGCGTGCCGGATTGTTGCAATACCTTTATGTATTGTGTTTATCCGCGTATTATCAACAATCTGGACATACAGAGACTTTATTCGTGGGTTTCACCCACGGTCGTCATACGTCGCCCCTGCGGGGCTCTGGTGGTGACGCCTTCCAGGCGTGCCGGATTTGCAGTGAGTCCAGGAGTGGCCGCGCGTATGCAATAGCGCGGCCCAAAAGGGCGTATCGGCGCAGCCGATAGCCCGAAAGCGAGCCGTAGATGCGGCCACCCGTGGCCGCATAAAGGCGAGCAGAAAAACAAAAAAAACGGCCCCAGCTGGAGCCGTTTGAGATACGCCGGTTTTGGCGAAATTACTTGATGTCCGCCATCATCTTTTTCAGCAGCGGGCACAACAGGAACAGCAACACAGAAGCCACCGCCGACATGACCGCAAAGATGAGGAAGAACTGGTCGAGCGAGGAAATGGGAATGTCGAGAACCGGCAGGATTTTTGCGGGTTTCCCGGCTTCGGGCAGAAGCATTGCGAGCTTGCCGGCCAGAATATTCGACGCGGCATTAGACATGAACCAAACGCCCATCAGTAATGAAGCGAGGTGTTTGGGCGACAGTTTGGTTACCATCGAAAGGCCGATGGGGGAGAGGCAGAGTTCACCGATGGTGTGGATGAAGTAGAGTATGAGCAGCCACAGCATGGAGACTTTGGTTGCAGACGACACGCCATAGGTGGCGAATGTGATGACGAAATAACCGATCGAGAGCAGCATCAGACCGGTGGCCTGCTTGACGGGCGACGAGGGCTCGATGCCGCGTTTGTTCAGGAACTGCCATAAAGCGGCCATAATCGGCGCGAATGTGACGACGACAATGGGGTTGACCGACTGGAACCACGCGGTCGGCATTTCGAAATCGGCCAGCGAAATACCGCCGATGGCGAGCACAATCCAGGGAACGACGATGACGATGAGCTCGATGACGGCGAAACCGATGATGCCTTGCAGCACGAGTTCAAAGCCTTTGGTCGTGAGGTGATAGACGCCATCCTGTTTTTTGCGGAAGCGGATGACGATGTATGCGGCTGTGAGGGCAGCAACGATGACCTGGATAATGACCCAGCCCTGCCACGACAGGAAGTAGGAAGGAATGCTCATGGTGCGGTCGACCTGTTTGTCGGCAAACAGTGTGAGCGACGAACCAGCCTGTTCGAATGCTGACCAGAAGAACACGACGAAAAGCGCGATGATGTAGATAACACCGATGTGTTTTTTCTCGTTCCGGCTGAGCGTGCGATCGGTGATGATAAAGACCGGCAGGATGATGGCTGCGGTATAAATGACGGAGGAAATGAGGGCATTGAAATTGAAGGGGTTGCCGCTGATGATATCCGGCAGGAAGAACAGCGAGAACAATCCAACCGCACCCAGCGCACAACCGACCAGGCGGATGGGACTGTTGGCATTCGCAGCTTTTTCGGGGGATGCATCGGCATCATTCTTTGCATCGGCATTGTCGGATGATTTGTCGTCATCTTTGGATTTGTAGGCGCTGGGCGGGAGACCAATCTGAACGCCTTCGGGGGTGACGAGCAGTTTGTTTTTGAGAGTCCAGAACACCAGGACGGACAGGCACATACCGATGCATGCGCAGAAGAAGCCCCATTTGAACCCGCCGGGATTGTACCATGAACCGGCGACGGCGAGCGCACCGCAAACGAGCGGGGCAATGAAAGCACCGACGTTGATGCCCATGTAGAAGATGGTGAACGCAGAATCGCGGCGTTTGTCGGATTTTTCGTACAAGTCGCCGACCATTGTCGAAATGTTGGGTTTAAAGAAACCGTTTCCGAGAATGAGCGCAACCAGACCGGTGAACATCAGCATCAGGGAGAGGGAGTTGTCGACATTGGGATTGATTTCGCCGTAGATGGGCCACTCGAGATGCAGAGATTCAAAGAGTTTCGGGAAGCCCTTTGTGAACATGGTGGGCCCGAAGTTGAGGGATTTGGTGACGAAACAGGCGCTCAGGAACATGAGGAACTGTCCGACAGCCATGATGAGACCGCCTGCAATAATCGAGCGGCGGTTGCCCCAGTAACGGTCGGCGATATAGCCGCCGAGCAGTGGGGTGAGGTAAACGAGGCCCGTATAGGAGCCATAAATCTCGGATGCGGCGCTGGACGTAAAGAACGCCGAAACGAGATAGAGAACAAACAGAGCCCGCATGCCGTAATAGCTGAACCTTTCGGCCATTTCTGTTACGAACAGCAGGTATAAGCCTTTGGGGTGCCCCTGATTAACAG
>CAMKRB010000202.1 GCA_946415045.1 uncultured Myxococcales bacterium | reverse complement strand
AGCCTGAAACACATTCGCGGATTTATTCCAGATTGCCCAGAATATCTTTATTCGTCCAGTCGACGATAAGCGCTGTGCCATTTTGCAGGAACCTGTCGACCCCGAGATTGCGACCGATGGTGCGAATCACGCCACCGTGGCAGAAGATGAGATAACGTCCCGGTTGGAGGGTATCGAGAAACGCCGTCACCCGCCGTTTGACATCTTCAACAGACTCACCATTCGGCGACTGGAAATCGTCAGAGAAATCATACAGTTTTTTTATCCAGTCCTGCGGCAGCGAGGGAATCAGCTGGCCATCGTAATCGCCGAAATGAAATTCACGCAGCGCATCGACCGGCTGAGGCTGAAATCCGGCTAGTTCTGCAGAACGAATCGCTCGCTGTAAAGTTGAGGAATAAATCGCATCAAAGTGCACGTGCCGGAGTTTTTCACCGATATCTCGCGCCTGATTGATCCCCAGTGGTGAAAGCGTTGCATTGATTTGTCCCGATAAAATACGGGCGGCATTTTCATTCGTTTCGCCGTGGCGAACCAACCACAGTTCGACGCGATCATCGGGATGCTGGCCATTGCCATGACCTGCATTTCGCAGCGGATTGCCAACGCCGATGCGCTCTTCAAAACAGCGGCAGCAGGTCGGACGATACAACTCTTCAGCTCCAAGCTCGATTTCTGCACCGTCTGTATAACTGCCACCGGTCTTCAGCTTGATGTTATAAACAGCCTTGCGATTGCAAAAATAGCAAGTCGTTTTGACCTCTTCGATGGCATCTGCCAGTTCCATCAGCCGGCGCGAACCCTCAAACAAACGGGTTTTAAAGTTGGTGCGCAGACCGTAGCAAATCACCGGGATATTCAAATCCACGGTAATATTGCGCAGCTGATGAATCACATATTCACTCAAAAATTGGCATTCATCGACGAGTACGCAGTCGATTCCCTCAAACGCGGCATAGTCCAAATCGGTGTCGCTTTTGACGCATATATCCGCATTTCTCGACAATCCCGTTCGCGACTTGATAATTTCGGCCCCGAATCGATCGTCGATTTCGGGTTTTATCAGCACCACGCGCTTGCCCTGAAGCTCGTAATTGTTAGCAACCGCAAGCAGATTCATGGTTTTGGCGCTGCCCATCGCACCATATCTGAAATATAATTTTGCCATTTCCTATCCCTCGCGTCTGCGGGCAAGTGTAATAATCAGACCGGTAATAATGGCACCAAGCCCAATGATAAATGTGAATATGAAAGCCAGCGGCAGTGTCGGTTCGGTACTCTTATTTTTCTCAATGGCATTTTTGTATGGCGTCATGCCCTTGGATTTATCGAAACCAATGATCTGAATGTTGTCGATCCAAACCGTTGGTGCACCTTTAAAATCAATGCTTCGAATATTTTCGAGCATCTGGTCGACCGCTTCGGATGTTTTGGGATCGGTGAGACACGATTTGAATGAATCTTCATTAATCGAACATTCCCGCGCGTATTCGAGCAATTTCCCCGATTCTTTCGAGGGCTCTTTGAACAGGCAATCGGCGTATTGCTCGGATTTCTTTTCCTGTTCGGCACAATAATAGGCAACGCAGGCTTCTTTGCGCTGGCTGAGCGGAATCGAAAGTCGTGTGAAATTGATGCGATCATCATATTGCTGCAGCAGTGCCGAGAGCTGCGGGTGCAGTTCACGGCAGTGCGGACAATCGAAACTCGAAATCTCGACGATATTGACTTTGCCGGGTTTGTAGAATGACTGGATATAAGCAGGTACATCTGCACTTACCTTATCCACCGGCGGCTGAAATGATCCCCACGTGAGCGGACCTAATGCTGCCAACAAATATAAACCGATCCAGCCCACGACATGGAAGATCGGTGATTTGGCCAGTTTTTCCGGTGTTTCGTCATCCGCAGATTTGTTTAAGAGCAGGAAAATTGCTGGAATTACCATCAAAATTGCAGATGTATCGATGCCCATGCAAAGCCAGCAAAATGCTTTGATCTCGAGAGCCTGAACGACGATGAACAGCAAAGCACCAAGCGCACAGCAAATAATCGCAAGCGGCACCCAAAACGTCGACAGTTTCTTTTTCAAAAACGTCAGTTTGGTCTTGGCAAAGAAAAAGCTCGTTAAAAAGAAGAAGGAATAGGCAAGCAGTCCAAGCGTCGGCAGAAAAATACCGTATTTCTTGCCAAATTCAGAATTGGCAACCACTTCACATGAAGCCCCTTCGTGACAAAAGGTGTTGGCATTGAAATAGTAATCCACTGCCAGCATCGAAGCAAAAAACAACGCGCTGAGCGAAAGCAGGCGAATCGCGGTATAAAGCCAGCCGCGAGGTATTTGACGTATACTCATGAAATTTCCCGTGACAAATGATAAAACCGACAACGCACCATCGACCAATGGCACAACCACTATATAAAGCAATGCCGCCGATCGGTATTCCATCGTTTTTGGGTCTGCCACAAAACCATCACCCAAAACGCGCTTTGTCTAACAAAAACGCGATTCAATGTAAAAGTTTTATTCCACACAACCTACATGTGGAAATGTGTAGTTGAACATCACCCCTGAATCTGATAGTAAATACCATGATCTGCGCGTTGTGAGAATTGGCGCAGAGATCGTTCAAACTGGAGTGATGTCGTGGCAGCCTTAAAGAAATCGGTCGAGTCCTATCGTTTGAATCCCGACAGACGACGATGTTATCAAAACCTGGAGCCACTGGCGCGAGATGACAAAGAGCGCCTGGAACTGGCAGATTTTCTGTACAAGATGCCGTGGGCGTATGCACGCGAAGTGCCGCAGGAGATCATCGCAGCACACTGGAAAATTCTGCGAGGACACGAAAATTACGACGAGTTTTCGCCGGATGAATCATACGCATTGCACCATGCCGACTGTGAGTCCTGGATTGGTGAATACAGTCTGAACAATGTACCGACCTCGATGCGGCAACTCGCAAACCATGAGTTTTCGCCGCTTCAGCGCTTTTTTGTGCATGACGACGGGCAATTTGCCATTGCCATAGCTTACCACCGGGATCAGACTTCCAAACGCGGTTATCCAATTGAACCGCCGTCATGGTGCGGGACTTTTAAGCGCACGACGATCAATCAGCGCAAGCAGTCATCGAGCATTTCATTCGACACAGTGGTCACTGAATATTCGACGCTGTTTCGCATTGAAGTATTTAATTCGCCTCAAACAACGGTTTTACGAAAGATCTGCGAAATCCTGTTACGGCATCAGATACAGCCGTCGTCGATGGATTTGTGGTCGACGTATAATGGATGGACGGGATCGCGCAAAATCAAAGAGCGTCACAGTCTCGAAATCGAAACGCGGGATGCGCTCGAAGACGACATCATTCAGTCGGTAAAAGACGATGCATACCGATATCTGGTGGCATTGCTCAAAGTCCACTCACTGTTCGATATCATCGGACCGGCCATGATAGGTCCGAGCAGTTCGCATACAGCGGGTGCCTGCCGCATTGGGCAGCTGGCGCGCAACATTTTTATGGCGCTGCAGCAGGCCGGGCATTTCAAAACGATTGAGCAATTCGAGATCAAGCTGTTTGGGTCATTTCGCGACACGGGTCCCGGCCACGGCACGCATATTGCGCTAGGCGCAGGTTTAAAGGGATTGCCGCCCGACTCTCCCGATCTCAAGTCTGAGGGCTCGCTCGAAACGCTGAGTGCGACAGGCATTCCCTGGAATGGCAAGAAACGCATCCCGTTCGCAGGATTTTCGGCAGCGACCCCCGAAGAAGACCGTCACTATATCCGGCAACAGGGCGACTGCATCAATATTGCCGAAGTGATTGCGCAGACGGATCAAGGCCAGTTTTTGGTGGCCGGATTTTCGACGGGCGGCGGCATCGTCGAGGTTCGATTTATCAATAATACGCGCCTGGTGCCCAGTATTTCGGGCAAACGGGATTTGTGGCTGCCCGCGCCGCCACTGGCAGCAAAACTGAGCCTGTCGCAAACACCGATCAAAGGACAGGCCGGAAAAATCGACAAAATCTATCCGCAGCGCCCACCACTCGACGAAATTACGGTCGTTTTCAACTCGTTTGACGAAGCGCTCGAATACGCCAAAGACTCGAAAAAGTCGCTGCTGCAAATGGCTCTGGAGCTCGAATCAAAGCTGCAGGGCACCGATGAAGCCGCAATCTTCAAAACGATGACTGATTTGTGGCAGATTATGAAAGAATCAGTTCATGCCGGTCTGGCCAATCAAAAGCGCAGCACGATGGGGCTTTCGGGCGGCGATTCGAGTAAATATCTGGCTTACATCAAAAAGCGAAAATACGTCGCATTTCAAACGCTGGCTTCGGTTTACGCACTTGCTTCGGCCGAAATGAATGCGCAGATGGGCCGTATCGTCGCCTGCCCAACTGCCGGTGCCTGCGGCATTATCCCGGGTGTTTTGCTCGCCTGGCACGACGTGCACGTCGAACTCGGCATGGATCCCGCAGAAATCGAGCGCAAAGTCGTCGAAGCATTGCTCATCGCCGCATTTATCGGCATGATTTTTTATGACGATATCCCGACGGCAGGTGCGACGCTGGGTTGCCAGGCAGAAATCGGAATCGGTGCTGCCATGGCTGCATCCGCCATCGTTCAGCTCAGCGGCGGCACGCCCGAAGAAGTCGTCCACGGTGCCATCCTCACCATCAAAAACTGCATGGGCCTGGTGTGTGACCCCGTCGCCGGCCTTGTCGAAGTTCCCTGCATCAAGCGAAATGCGATGTTCGCGAGCTTCGCCATCACCGCAGCAGATATGGCCCGCGCCGGCATTCGTTCACAAATTCCACCCGATCAGGTCGTGCTCGCCGTTAAAGAAGTCGGTGAACACATGAGCGTGAATTACAAAGAAACCGCCCGAGGCGGACTCGCCGTCACCCTGAACGGCAAAGATATTTCGCGGCGCTTCGACGAACGATGCAAAGGCCTGTTCTGCGACAGCTGCCATTTGTGCCAGTAGCGCCAGAATTGGTCTCGTTTTTTTTTGTAAGTGCCTTATGCCTTGCGGCATACAGGCACTTCTTTCGCGCTATCTGCGATACGCGCGCTGGTGCCAGCCTATGCGCGGCGATACCGCCGCGCATACGGCGTGGCACAAATTCTACAACAATTACGCCGCACCATTTATAGATTTGCGTTCTACTCTATTCTGTATATTTAATTTCTTTCCACAAAGCACCGAACCAGGTCTTTCCATCTGCTTCAACTTGCGGCTCTGAAGTTCCACCGCGTTTTTTGTTTTCATTGAGCGTCAGCGAGCATTGATTCGAAGAGAATTCACTAAAAGGCTTATTAACATTGCTCTTGATCTTATCCGGTGATGTCAGTGATAGGGATGTGAGTTTAGGACAATTATAAAACACGTCAGTGCCAATCTTATTGAGTTTAGGCAATTTCACCGTTTTAAGCGATGTACAGACGGAAAAAGTCGAACTTGCCAGTTCTGTTAAATTGGGCCAATCTACAGAAGTAAGCGAAGTGCATTTTGAAAACGCACGTTTTCCAACTGTCGCCACATTGGGAAAATCAATGGATTTAACTGACGTACAGGAATAGAATGCAGCTTCACCAATCATTGTTACCTGTGGCGAATTAATAGATGTAAGTGATGAACAATCGTAGAATGCACGATCACCAATTATTGTTACCTGTGGCAAATTAACAGATATAAGTGATGTACATTTATTGAATACATCACTATAAATGGCTGTAACCTGTGGCAAATCAACAGATGTAAGCGACTTACAGCCATCAAATGCAAAATCACCAATTCTTTTTAGGTTCGGAAATTGTTTTAAATCATCAAGCGTTTTTAGCTGCTCATTATTTTCAAACGCCTGAAAGGGAATCTCAGTTACAGAAGCTGCTTCTTCGCGTGCAATACAGCCATCCCTATTTGTATCCCAGTTACTCAAAGCATATTTCTTAATTTCATCATCAACAAACGGCAGACAGTATTTACAATTGCTATAATCGATCGTACAGTCGTGGCACGATACATTTCCTGTGTTATAATATTCATTCCAAGATGAGCAGGACGTGGCATTATTCTTAAATAAGCTGCCATCACAATCCTCATTATCATTCAGATAATTGTTACCACATTCGCTTAATTGTATATTTCCACATGTGCTGTCATCAATTTCGCACTCACTGGTACACGAGAGCATGCCGGTATTAAACGATCCGCTATATTCAGAACAACTCAGAACACCACCTCTAAACAAAGTTCCATCACACACCTCATCATCATCCAGCTGATTGTTGCCACACTTTGGAACGCAGACATGATTTCTGCAATATGGTTTGGCAGCATCATGGTTGCAATTGTCGTCCTCAATACATTCAAAACAGCCACTGGTATCGAAGTTACAATCATTGCTGCAGGCCAGTGAACCGCCGTTGAACCCCAAATCAAGGCAACGCTTACCATTAAGATCGGCAGAATCACAGGATTCGTCAGCGTCGATCTCACCATTTCCACACAATACCCGCACAACCGCATCGACACATTGATGTGACGCAGTATCGCATTTGTTTTTGCCATCGGTGCGATTGGCGCAGTCATTATTATTGCTGCACTCTGGTTGTGGCAATTGAGGCTCAATACATCGCTGTGACGCAATATCGCATTTGTTTTTGCCATCGGTGCGATTGGCGCAGTCGGTATCGCCGCTGCACTCGGGCTGTGGCAATTGTGGATCGACACACTGATGTGACGCAGTATCGCATTTGGTTTTGCCATCGGTGCGATTGGCGCAGTCGGTATCGCCGCTGCACTCGGGCTGTGG
>CAMKRB010000201.1 GCA_946415045.1 uncultured Myxococcales bacterium | reverse complement strand
CGGTTGCGGACGATGCGCAAAATGCTGCAGATGCACCGGTTGCGGACGATGCGCAGGGTACGGCAAATCCTGGCGATGCTGACATCCGTTCAATGGACGCGCTCAGTGAATCACAGCGATCGATTGTGAATGGGATTACGTGGGATCTTCCGCCCGAAGTGCTCAATGCTGTGCTCAAGGAAAATGAAGGCGGTCACTTCCTGTTCAGCGATGAAAAACATCCCGAGATGTTCCGGGAAACCATCGAAAACCTGGGCGGCACCTATATGGGCATCGGTACGGATCAAGGCTATGTGTTCATCGGATGGCAGCGGCCTACCCTGGCTTTTCTGGTCGATTACGATCCGTGGGTTGTCATTGTGCACAAGCTTTATATGGCTTTGTTCAAAGCATGTGACAGCGGCGATTGCATACTCAGCTATTTTGAAGATCCTGAAAAAGGACGCGAATTCATCAAGTCGTGCGACGAGTTATCTGATCGCGAAACGCTTGCCATATACAAAGATGCGCAGCGCGGCATTACAAACAGGCTGCGCAATATCCGCCGCATGAAGGAAAAAACTTTTATGAACGATGCGGATACGTTCGACTATATCAAGAAACTCATCGAGACCGGGCGTTTGACGACGTATCAGGCCAATCTGCTTGGAGACAGGGCTTTTGCATCGACTCGCGAGGCCATGCAGAAGCTGGGCGCTCAGATGACGGTGCTCTATTTGTCGAATGCTGAACAATACTGGCGATACAGCGATCAGTATCGCAAAAATATGTCTGAGCTGGATTATTCGGACAATGCTTATATTTTGCGCACGATCGCCACAAAGCCGGTCAACGGCGATTACCGTTACAGCGCACAGAAAGCCGATTTGTTCAAATCGTGGATCGTGCTGCCCACCACGCATACCTATAAGGATTTTGTGGGATATACGCGCAACAAGGATCCCGAGGTGTTTCCGTTCACCATCGAAACCAAACAGCCCCCCCAGGATGCGGCGGCTAATCCTCAAGCGGATTGATGCGTTGGGGTAAGCTTTCCTGCGCATTTTGCGATTCGGATGGATCCGGCTGTGGATTCGGCTGGTTTTTAGTGCCTGGTGTATTCATCACAGATGGCGTGAGGCCAAGTTTGCGCTCCTGCTGATTTACCGCTTTGAGGCTAAAGTTAAGGGCATCCCGAGACGTGCCGTCCAGTTTGAAGACTTTTACCCCAAAGACGCCGCACTGACGACCGTCGCGCCAAAACGTCCAGTGGACATAGGATTTGCCGTTTTTGGAAATCATGACGTGCGGCGGCGCAATCTGGGGCGACGAATGCCACGCCACATCAATCGCTGCACTGTCATAATCCGAGATGCCGCTCGATTTAACGACGCGAACATCTGTCACGGTTCCAACGCTGTTGAGCGTAATTTCGAGAACGGCTTCGAGATTGCTGTTGTCTAATCGCGATCCCGGCTTTCGGTAAATGGTATCTAACCGCAGCAGATAGCCATGCGCCCACAGCGGATGGATTTCTTTATGCATCAGCGCGAGGTATTCTTCGACTTCCTTGCTGTGTGAAACAGAATTGCCCTGATGTCCTACGCCGATCACAGGTCCATCCGAATTGTATGCGGCCAGGGTGCGCTGTCGTCCGGTTTCAGCTTCCCGAACGATTCTGTTGCTATCGCGTTCGGCAAAAATCTGATCGGCAATCGTGGCGGATTCTGCGAGCAGTTCGGGGGCTATATTCAGAGGAGACAGGCGCAGGTTTTCTGGCGCGATGACGATTTTTGAGGGGTCTTCAGTCGTCGCCTCGCCGCCGGTTACCGGCAGCAGATTCTCATGGACGTCCGGTGATTTCGGTGCCTCGGATGCAGTTTCTTTAGGCTTTTGGGGCTTTTTCTCCGGCTTTTTTTCGGGTTTCTTTTGGGGCTTTTTTTCGGGTTTTTGTTCGGGAGGTGTTTGAGGCTGCTGGGTATTTTGAATCGATTTTGCTGCCGATTCTTCGTTTATTTCCGGCTTTTTAGGATCATAAAGCGTTGCTGTGAGGATCTCCTGAGGTTTGGCAGCCACTTTAAAAGACGCACGAAATGCGCCGCCTGCAGCATTGTTTCCGGTGGGAAAATGGCCGCTGTATTCGCCGTCAAAATTGAACGGCACGACACCATTTTCGCCGTCATTGATGACGATTTCGTATGTCCCGGGATCGGAAATGCCATCGAATTGAAGGCCAAACCGGCGTTTGGGATGGGCATGGGATTTTCCAATCAGCTCGCGGGTGCCATCGTCATGGATGCGATAGAGTTCGGCTGCTTCGGCGTTGAGACTGCCGGGTTTTGATGTAAAAAATACAGCCGGCTCAATGCCCTGTGCCGGCAAGAGCTCTACCGTTGTATTTGGCATTGGAACGGTTTGCGAGACGTGCACCAACTCATCTGGAATCAAATGCCAGGCAATTGCCGAAATCACGGCCAGATGGATCACAATGCCTGCTGCCCATGCCGTGCTCCAGCGTCTGAATTTGTGTGGTGGTTGGTGATTATCCATATCCCGGAACGATCTGTTGGCAATTCACTGTATCCTGGATTGAAGGTGACGTTGCATTCACCCGTGGCTAACAGCTGTGAATGATGCGTACTTCGTGGCTGCTGTATTGCCATTGAAATCTGTGCTTGATTACAGTCTTGCTTTGGATGCAATCGCGCTGATCTCCTCGGCTGTCCAGTGTTTTCCCTGATTCATACCGGGGCACATCTGTGCCGTTTCTTCCCATTCTTTCCGATCGCTCAGATTGCAGCGCCAGAATGGAAAATCCCGGCATTGCGATGGTCTGAATTCGTACACAGTACAGCCATGATCAAAGAAGATGCAGTGACCATCGGGAAAATCATCGCGCGCTGTATACGAATCTTTCCACGGGCGCATGTAGTCACGGATCAACTCTTCGCGCGATATTCCCCGTGTTTTTTTTAAATGCGCGGCCAGTGCATCAAATTCCCGGGGGTTAAAAAAAACGATACCGGGTTCTCCGCAGCAGCATCGGCCACAGCGCTGACACGTAAATTTCAAGCCATTTTCCCAGAATTTAGGCATTTGATTATCCCTTGCCACTGTCCAGTGTTCTGGCCAGTGCAATAAAGTCAATGCGAGTGATCCCCGCATCCCGCAGGGCTTTGGCACAAATCGAGGCGGTTGCGCCGGTCGTCATCACGTCGTCGATCAGCACGGCATGATCACATGCAAATCCCTGTTTTACTTCAAACGCGCCGTCCAGATTGTGCAGTCGTTCGTCGTGTGTCAAAGAAGCCTGATGTACCGTATGGCGCGTTCGCACCAGCACATCATCCCGAAACGAGGTTTGAATCCCCGCCTGTTCAAACGCACGGTGAAGCCGCGAAGCAAATGTCCAGACGGGATCAAAGCCGCGTTCGCGCAGACGACGCGGATGCGGTGGGACGGGGATCAGACAGATGCCTTCCGGATTTAATGCCCGCAATGCATCCATTCTAAGCGAAATCAACGACATCAACGCATTCTGTGCCGAAAAATCTTCGTGATATTTCCACTTCGAAATCATGCTCTGGATGGCGCCTTCATACACAAACAGCGCAAATGCGTGATCGATGTTTTCGGGGGCTGTGATTTCGGGGGGATCGACAATCGACTGGCTGCATTCCTTACAGATCTGCTTGTCAGGCGCATCCAGCAGGATATCGCACGATGCACATCGCGTTGGCCATAACAGATGTTTGAATGCTTCGAATAAATCACTGATCATGACGGCCTTTGTTCAATTCAACAATATCCGGGGGAGGGGACGCTGTGCGCTCCTTCGAATCGTCGTTCACTGTCCACCGCTCATTTACTTATGATACGGCTCGTTTTTCAATATCGTCATTGCCCGATAAATCTGTTCGTAAATCAGGACGCGAGCAAGTTCGTGCGGAAACGTGAGCGGGGAGAGCGAAAAAAGCAGATTTGCCCGTTTCCGCAAACAGTCGTGATGACCAAATGCTCCGCCAATTATAAAGGCCATGTCTGTGGATTGCGCGAGCAAACGGCCGATGACTGCCGAAAAATCCACGCTGTTCATCAGCTTGCCGCGTTCGTCGAGCACAAAAGTATAAGTCGACGGTGCAAGCTGCCCCAGAAACTGCATCGATTCTTTTTCCCGAATCTGTGCTTCGCTCAATTTGGGTGAGGCTTCAGATTTGAGCTCGGTTTCACGAATCGTCAGATAGTGGCCAAGACGCTTGAGATATTCATCTGCGGCAGTGCGGTATGGAGCATACCGCATCTTGCCTATTGCGTATACGGTTACAGCCATTAAAACTGCAGCGGCTCGTCGTAGCTTTCGTCTGTGAGACGCAGTTCGGGTGGCACATCGATTTGAATGCGTTCGGCGTCTTTCCAAAGACCTTCGATGTTGTATTCGTTACGTTTTTGACCATTGAACACGTGAACAATGACATCGCCGTAATCGAGCAGAACCCACTGGCCATTCGCCATGCCTTCGGTGCTGATGCATGTGCGCATATCGACGACTTCGTTATCAATACCTGTGGCGATACCGTCCACATGGCGATCGCTGCGGCCCGAGCAGACAACCAGATAATCGGCATAATCACATTTGCCGCGTACATCAATGATCACCGGCTCAATGGCCTTTTTATCAATCGCTGCCGCTGCAATGGTGCGGGCAACCTGTTCACTTGAATAATCTTCTGTTGCGTTTGTCATTTCGACTCCTTGAGAAAACGGATGTATTGGCGCAACCGCGCCCTCATACACCTACATACCCGATTTTGGGGTAAATGATAATTGTTTTGTCATGCTCCCGAACGGGAGGGGGTAGCCGCGTATTTCGCTTGCGAAATAGCGGCGCAGGGGGAGACTTCCCCCTCATAAAAAAACAGAAAAGTGCTAACTTGGCGGAGAACCGGCGAACACCCCGATTAAAATGAGCAAAATGATGAGCAATGCGAAGATGATGGCGACCACCTTGACCATGCTGAACAGCGACGTCGCAATCGTGGTAACCGCCTGCGCACCGGGTGACAGCTGCGCGTTTTGGGATGAAGCAGCTATCTGTGTTTTTTCGGGAATGATATCGCCGCGCAACCGCTTGCATTCATTCAGTTTGGTTTGAACCTCTTCATTTCCCGGCTGAATTTTGAGGATGCGTTCATAGAGCGCGATGCGCGTTTCGTAGTCATCTTCGGGCGTTGCATCCAGCACCGTCTGAATACTGGCGACTTTTTTGGCGCCCTCGATTCCCTGGGATGTCAGGCGTGCAAGCGTCGCGAACTCATCATCTTTTTTTATTGCTGCACGGTATTTATGGACGATTTCCTGCGCTTCGGTGTAATTGCGCGTTCGCAGTGCTTCCTTTATCATCATCAGAATGACATCGCGATCGTCCTCGAACTCGGAGAGCGACATTTCGCGTTCCAGCTCGAGCACTGCGCCATCTTCGGGACCACTGGATTGAGCTGCGCCAGACGACGCACTGCCGCTCCATTGCGCATCTTCAGTTGTCTGTGGTTGTCTCTGCGTTTCCATATCTGACCTACTGCAGTTCCTTCAATAGTGGTTCGTAATGCGTGATATCGTATGCAATGGCAAATGCCATGCGGGCGATTTGGGGATATGTCTTTTTCATCGACATGCCAATCTGCAGGGCGAGTTCATAGACTTGCTGCGCAGGGCCAATGGGGATGCCGGCTTCACCGAGCATCGACTTGATTTTCTCGACACTGGGCTTGGACAAATCGACACCGCGGTGCTTGGCAATTGAATTGAGCATCGCGCGAGCTGGTGCAGAATCTTCATAATCTATGCTGATATATGTGAGCGCGACGGCCAGCTGGTAGTTTTCCTTGATCATCGCCAAAGCCGCGTGTTCGCGATAAAAGCGAGCAAGAAAATGGCGAGTGTAGATGAAGGGATGGATCTTTTTGAGGATGTCGAGCACCTCGTCGTAATTGCCCTGAGCCTTGGCGATTTGCACCAGTTCCAGCCATGTCCGGACATCGACGGGATTCAGTTTTGTGCAATGCGCATAGGTCGCTTTGGCCTCGTCATATCGCTTCAGTTCGAACAATGCAGCGGCTTTTTGATAATACAGCGCCATCGGCAGTCCGGAGATGCGCTCGATGGGTTTGTCGTCGTTGAAATACATCTTGCAGAGCGTTTCTTCGAACGGATGTCCAAAGCTGTAATAATGCTTTTCGTCCGATTCCACCGGTGTATTTTCGCCGATTAATTCGTCGAATGCGATCACGGCTTCGTCGTATTTCTTTTCCTTCAGCAATTCCTGGGCGCTTTTCAGCTTGCTCTGGAAGATATCGAACGCTTCCTCGATCTTTTTGGCGTTCTGAACGGCCTTGGAATTGGGGAATTTTTCGGCTGAGTAACGGCCGAGTGCCATGACGATATCGAGGTTGTCCTTGGATCTGTCGAGCGATCGGCAATATTCCTGAATGACTTCGACGTCGTGATCTTCGTCACCGTTAAATTTTGTTTCGAGATATGCGATGATTTCTTTGGTGTTATTGCGTGTTGTGTCCATGTGATATTCCCAATACCCGGATATTCGTGCGGGATTATGTGTTCGTGGGATTCACCCACGGCTGAATTGTGTCGCCCCTGCGGGGCTCTGTTGGTATGCGCCGCTTCGCGGCGCGCCTGATCTAACTATTCCCTATTCCCGGGGTTACGCTTCGCTCACCCCGGGCTAAATTGTGTCGCCCCTGCGGGGCTCTGTTGGTATGCGCCGCTTCGCGGCGCGCCTGATCTAACTATTCACTATTCACTATTCACTATTCACTATTCACTATTCACTATTCACTAT
>CAMKRB010000200.1 GCA_946415045.1 uncultured Myxococcales bacterium | reverse complement strand
TCGGTACAACGTCCACACCAGGCCGCGTTATGAAAAATCGTAAAATGGCCGGTCAGGATGGCAATGCCCGCGTGACCATTCAGAATCTTAAGGTCTTCAGCGTTGATGCCGATCAGAACCTGATCCTCGTCAAAGGCTCGATCCCCGGTGCCAACGGTTCTATCGTTCGCGTCCAGGATGCTGTGAAAGGTCGCCGCGCTTAATTCGCTGACCTCTTAAGCTCTCTAAAGCACCTGCTTTGCAGGTGCTTTTTTTGTCCTGTTGTGAATCTTGTGAAAACACGGTATAAGCACCCGTTGGTTTGCCACATCGTGTGGCGGTTTGTTTGGGGTTTGGGTCTTTCATGTTGAGTTCACGTTCGTCCCGCAGCAGTCGCAAATATGCTTTGATTTGTCTGGCTGTGACGGCTTTGTTTTGCCTCGCCTGCCTCTTTGTGAGTGTCTATACGCCGCGAATGTTTTTTGATGTAGGCGTTCAGGGAGGTTCTCTGGTCGTCAAACGCGTGCTGCCGGGATATTACGACGAAGGCATCCAGAACGGAGATGTGATCGAGCGCGTCTCCGGACAACCCGTACATACAAGGGCATCTTTCTATCATCAGATGCGCGCTTTCGGCAAAGATGATGAGGTGATGTTCAAACGCATGGGCAGCCGCTTTCAGCGACCGGTGTCCGCCAGCGAATTCGCACATGGCGCATTGCCCGCCGGCGTGCTGGTCAACGACAAACCCGTCATGATCGCTGATGAATCCGGCAATTATACACCCCTGGAAAACGTCGATTTCCAGACATTGCGCGGTATCCTCGAAAATCGTTCCGGCGCCGTGCCCGTGATCTTCAAACGTCAGGAAGAAGTCCACTCTCAGGGGATTCCCAGACTGAGCGTCTTTTCACGAACTGCCAGCGCTTCGCTCATTCTGTTGCTCGTCGTTTTAATGGCCGTCATCGTTTGGCGCGAAAAATGGAATCACCGCAACGAACATGCCCTTCCCGTCATCCTCACACTTGGGTTCGGTACAGTCGGACTCATGACGATCGGACTCTGGGCCGTACTCAAGATTTATCCCATCGTCTTCATGATTGGGATGATTGGACTCACGCTGTTTAAGGTCGTCGATTTTGATTACCATCTGATGCGCTTTGGAACGGGCCGGAAAATCGAATTGTGGGCTCGGATCGCTTTGTTCGTCGGCCCCCTGGCAACCCTGCTTGTCCCCATCTGGCTTTGTATCCGTGCGCTCCCCGTGATGATGGGCGTCGATATCGATCCCGATATTGAGCTCAAACTCGAAACATTCGTCTTTCTCCCCATGCTTTGGGTGATCATCTATACCCTGGTCGATGGCTGTGTCACTTTTGCCAGGCGCTACCATCATCCCGAGACCAGAATCATGCCGTATGAAATCGGCGTCGGAATCGCTTGTTTGCTGTCCGTCTTCGTTTTCGTTCTCATGCGCTCCGATATGATTACGGCACTGTGGTTCCTCATGGCCATGATACTGGCGCAGATTGTGGGTGACGTTGTGCCCGTCTTTTCGAAGTCTCACGACGCCCTCCCGGTCCGCCTCGATTCCCCCGAGTTTTCGTCGTCTCAGATTCGCGACATTCTCAACCGTGCGCATGATCTCTTCGGCGATGCCTGGCTCGTTCAGGTTGTCATCGATCGGCCCTCGCCAAAACATATCGTCGGCCTGATGCGCTCGACAGATGATGATAATATCAGCGGCCTCGAGCTCAATGTGCTCATGGACAGCTGGCGCGATTTCCTCGATCTCATGCGCGTCGAAGGCGCATGTATCAATGGTACAAACAGCGAGCCCGATCCCCGTGATCCGGTCGCCGGCGTCGCCGCAAGACTGGGCATCGGGATCGCCATGCCAATCGCCGATAATGTCGCCGGCACCTTAACCAGCCTGACGCTCATCGTGAGCTCGCTGCGCGATCCTGGGGAAACTGGTGCACCTGCCATGGCCCTCTCTCCCGATCAGCGTGAACAAATCACCGGATTGATCGAAGATTTGGCACATTGCGCACCCGCAATGGTTTACCTGTCGGCCGAAATGAGTCTCGATTACGTCGGCGAGGATTTGGATGAAATCGCTCAAAAAGTGCACGAAACTGCTTCTTTCGCACGTGCCCTCAGAAATCCGACGATTCCTCTCGCCGCTCAGGAGCTGCCCCACGGTTTGCTCGATGAAGACGATGAACATGACCGCGATCACGAGGATGCTTCTATCGTCGATACCCAGCACGAAAACGGTGTGGATGAATACGAAACCAGGGTTTACGAAGAAGAAGTCAGTTTCCTCAAAAGCCAGGTTCAGGCGCTTTATAGCCAGCAAATGCGCGAATATGCGCTGTCCGAGGTCGAGCTCACCCATGCGCAGAAAGATATCCTCGACGATATGGAAACCCTCGATCCCCCGATGCTGTTCATCGGTGAAATCGGTACCGGCAAACGGTTCCTGGCCATGGCCGCACACCAGAATCGATCCAGCGGTCCATTCCTCGTGATGGATGCCGCTCAGGTGCCGGAATCCATCTTTGCGCTCGATATCTTTGGTGAACCCGATGCCCCGGGCATGATCGACAACGCCGCCGGCGGAAGCCTCTATATCCAGAATATTGATCGGCTCTCCGAGGCCATGATCCAGGATGTTCTCAACGAAATCAACACCAGAACCGGCCGGAATGCCGTCGCACTCTATGCTTCGGTCAATGTTTCTCCCGCCGATTTCCAGGTGACGAAATATCGCATCGATCCCTTCATCCTGCCTCGCAAACTCATGGACCTTGGGGCGATGCTCGATGCGGAAATCGTCGTCATCGAGCCCCTGCGCGATCAGGACGATCTCGATGTCGTCGCCGAATTCTTCAGACAAAAACAGGCTTCCCGCGCCAACAAACCTGTCGATGGATTCACCCCAGAAGCCATCCTTGCACTCAAATCCTACGCCTGGCCGGGGAATTTCAGTGAATTGCGCAACGTCGTTGAACGCGCAGTCATGCGGTGTGAAAAATCCAAAATTACGGTCGCCGATCTCGGCCGCGATTTCGAAGAACTCGCCGATGCTTCCACCAAAAATATCGCCATCGACGGCACCGATGTTTTCCGCGATCAGGTCCAGATGATGCAGGCCCTCAACGAAACGCTCCAGGCTCAGGTCGAACGCCTCACCGCCCGCAACCTCGAACTCGAAAAACAAATCGCAAATCCGTCCCAGGTTGTCGCCGATGACCCCTCTTTCCTCAATGGCTCTTTCGCCGATATTGAAAAACGACTCCTCGCCAGACTCCTCAAAAAATATCAGAACGATCCCGACAGAACCGCAGAAGCGCTCAATATCAACCGCGCACGCTTCTACAGCAAGCTCGATAAATATCATCTTATCGATCACAATTAGTGATCGCTTAACTCAATCCCTCACGGGATTTAATGCTCAAGGAGAATACTAATGGCAAAAATCGAACGTGAAATTCCCAATCCCTTTGGTCTTGAAGCTGCAAAGCCCAAAATCGTCGCTTTCATCGAAAAACTTCAGGCTTCCTACGGTTCGCTCCTTTCCGACGTCAAATGGAACGACGACAAAACTGTTGCAGATGTCAGCGGCAAAGGTTTCAAAGGCAATTTCTCCCTTTCCGAAAGTGCGATCAAAGTTGCCGTAGACCTCGGCCTGGCGGCTTCCCTCTTCAAAGGTAAAATCGAATCAGAAATCGACGAAAAACTCAAGGAATTCACAAAAGACGATTCTGCAAAAGCATAATTCAGACTCTGTCTTCGGGCTATGTACGACAAACGCGTGGCTGTAATCTGTGTGTGCGTTCACCTGCCCCGATGCTCGACGCTCAACGCTCTTAGCCTGTTTTGCATTGGCATTCGGAGTAAAAGCTGTATTCACGTTGTCCAACATAGCCTTTTATTTTGTTTGCGCGGCTATTGTCTTTCAGCCAATACGCCGCGCTTTTTCGCTCGCTATCTGCCTGCGGCAGATACGCGGCGAACTGTGTTATGGATTTGCGCCGCCAATGAATCTCATCGAAATTCGCAGAGCACTGCATCAGCACCCCGAACTCGGTTTTGAAGAACACTGGACTTCACAATTTTTGGCAAAAATACTGCGGGATCTCGGTCTGGATGTGACTGAGCATATCGGCCGAACCGGATTGGTTGCTGTGATAAAGGGACAGCATCCAGAATTGCCCGCGATTGGCTATCGCGCTGATATGGACGCATTGCCGATTAAAGAGCTCACGGATGTGCCGTTTGCTTCGAACAACGGCAACATGCATGCCTGCGGCCACGATTCACACATGACCGTGGCTTTGGGGGTTGCAGAATGTCTGGCAAATCGCCAGTCCAGACCAAATCGCGATATCGTCTTTGTCTTTCAGCCCAACGAAGAAGGTGCGCCGGGCGAATTGCCATCGGGCGCAGAACTGATGGTGCGCGAGGGCGTGATCGAAAACTACAGAATCGACGAAATGATTGCGCTGCATAGCGATCCAACACTCGATACCGGAATCATGGGCATCTGCCGTGGAACGATTTGGGCCGCTTCGGGACGTGTCCGCGTTACCGTTT
The DNA here is from genome assembly GCA_946415045.1 of uncultured Myxococcales bacterium. GTDB lineage: Bacteria > Myxococcota_A > Bradymonadia > UBA4248 > UBA4248 > UBA4248. The sequence continues at coordinate 2,307 of CAMKRB010000200.1, read as the reverse complement.
CCGGAAAAGCCGGACATGCCGCATATCCCTATAAAGGCCGCGATGCACTGTGGGCTGCATCCGAAATGATTTGCAGCATGTATGCGTCTTTGGCGCGCATGCGCCCGGCAAGTCCAGAAGTCGTCTCGATTTGCAAACTTCAGGCTGGAACGGCATTCAATGTCGTCGCCGATAATGCGCAGTTTGAAGGCATTGTGCGCGCACCTTCCCGGCAAGATCTCGACGATATCGCCGATGTGCTCGAATCGGTTTGCGCCGGTATCGCTCAAAGCTGTGGTGTGACCGTAAAATTCGAACGCTTCTATGGAGCCAACGCCGTAAAAAATGACGACAGACTCGTCGATATCGCACAGCAAACCTGGATCAATGCCGGTGTCGGCCGCATCATTCCGATGAATATGGCATCCGAAGATTTCTCGCATTTCGCCGACCGAATCCCTTGTTTCTATGCGATGATGGGCATCAAACCCGCCGATCGCGATATTCCGCCGTCCCATTCCGATCACTTCTGGCTGGACGAAGCTGCTCTCGAACCCGCTGTCCGGAATATGGTGATGTTGATTGAGGCGCTGGAATGATCACATTGGATTCCCTGTTATCCATGATGCAGCTCTATCCGGGCGGTGAATGCCCTTATATCGCGGGGCAGAGCGAAACGATCCGTGCACTCCGTTGTCCCGGATTGCCCAATGTTCTCCATGCCGGGCTGATGGAACGCGGTTTCAGGCACAGCGGGGATATCTTTTATGTCCCCGAATGTGAGGGATGCAAAAAATGCCTGCCAATGCGCATCGATCCCTTCGCTTTTCGCCCCAGCAAAAAACAGCGCCATATCTTTAACAAAAACAAGGATGTGGAGATCTGGATAGAATCCCCCGAACTCACGGATGAAATCTACGACGTGTATCGGCGTTATATGGATTATCAGCACGGCGATTCGCATCAGGGGCGCAGCCGCCAGGATCTCGAGGATTTTTTGTTTCAGCCGCTCGAATCGTCGGTCGAAATTCAATATCGCCTCCAGGACCGAATCATAGGCGTGACAATCGCCGATATCATCCCGAATTGCGCGTTTTCAAGCGTCTATCACTTCTTTGATCCCGCCTATGCCCGCCGTTCCATCGGTGTGTATTCCGTCATGGCCGAGATCATTTTGTGCAGCACTTTCAATACCCCTTATTATTACCTTGGTTATTGGGTGCCGGGATGCAAAAAAATGCAATATAAAGCGAACTACCGGCCAAATCAGGTGCTGATCGATGGAAAATGGGTGGAAAATCCATTTTCAGACGACCGTCAATCCTGTGATCCCTGCAGTTCCACTTTATCCTGATTATCCAGGTTTGCTCGAAAAACATCTGCGATATCGCTCATGGCAATATATGCGCCGGGATCTATTTCATGGACGATATTTTTCATGCGGGTAATCTGAAACCGATTGATCACAAAATACACCATGGTTTTATTCTCCCCCGAAAATCCCCCTTTGACAGCGATCCGGGTCATACCTTTTTTGAATGTATCGGACAGGGCTTTGCAGATTTCGTCCGGTTTGTCGGTGATTATCGTGGCGGATTTGGCCCGGTCAAAGCCTTCGACGACAAAGTCGACCGTTTTTAGCGCTGCAGCGTAAGTCACAATCGAATACAACGGCAGTATCCAGCTTTGTAGAATCGTACCACATACAATATATAAAATTGTATTGTATATCATCACAAATGTACCTACCGAAAGCCCGAGATTCTTAGCGAATATCACAGCCAAGACTTCCATGCCGTCAATTGCTCCGCCAAACCGAATGGTTAGCCCGGATCCCATGCCGGATATCAGACCACCAAATATGGCACATAGCAGCAAATCTTCACCTGCCAGAGGGGATGCCATCGATACATCAATTGGGAGAATATCGGTGATCAGCCAGGCTCCCAGTGAATAAATGGCTACTGCAAATACCGAATAAATGGTAAATTGCAGTCCCAGACGCTTATATCCCAGCACAAATAAAGGTATATTCAGCAAAAGCAGAAAAACCGACAGCGGCAGATAGTCTGGTGTGAGCTGCGCCAATAACATGGATGTCCCGGATATCCCCGAGTCGTAGAGCTTTACCGGATATAGAAAAATGGTTACACCAAATGCGTTGATTAAACCTGCAATGATGAGCAAAAGAAAATTCTGAATTTTAAGTTTGGACATAACATGCTCCCTGTGGCACCTGAGTGTGCTGTATTATTGTTTACCTTAATGCGAGCAGAATTGCCAATAGCTATTACACAAATCCAGCGCTGCCGCTTTTATCTCAACAGC
>CAMKRB010000199.1 GCA_946415045.1 uncultured Myxococcales bacterium | reverse complement strand
TAGCCGCGAAAACCATTTGCTTACGGCCGCAGGCCGTCCAAAAAGATCATACGTGGCCGAATAGTAACGAACAAAATGATAAAAACCAGTTTAAACACAAAAAAATATCCTGTAACATGCTTTGCGGGACTATTTTTTCTGGATGGAGGTGGCGTATGAAAATGTATCAAAGACAATGCATCATTGGAATTCTGGTATCGGGTTGTATGCTTGTAGGTGGATGTGCGCTTGATGATGCGTGTGAAACAGACCATCAGTATCGGTTATCGGATGATGAACATGCTGCGATTACTGCCGATCCGGAACTATTCAAACTCTATGATAAAGATAGCAAAGGCAAACTGAACTGGTGCCAGGAATTTGATGCCAAACACTGCAGCACCGAAGTTCGCAACGGTATCTCGGTATATAAAAATTGTTTCGAAACGTTGCCTTTTGTCGACGCACGCCGTGGTGCCGAATGTATCAATTTGTTTGGTGAGGAAAAGGGAAGATACGATTTTCAGTGCTCCGCGAAACAATGCAGCCCGCTCTATCACCTCGAGCCGGATTCTGACGATATCAGCGGTACAGTTTCAATCTGCGTACTCGATTCTGATTCGCACTGCGGTGAACAGGGCAATTGTAACGAGAAAGATGGCATTGCAGAAAACAGCGGCTACTGTGACCATGTCGCTGGAGATGCCGTTTGTAAAGCCAGATCATGTGCAGACGGTTTCTACCTGAACAGCGATTCTCAGTGCGCTCCTCAAACTGATCAGAATTGTGGTCCGGATGGCGCAGACAATTGCATTGAAATCTATCGCGATGAGCCCCATGGTCATGCAGCATGCTTGAACGCCAGGTGTAAGCTCAACTGCGACGGAGATTATGAAGAAATCGGTGGTTCATGTGTTGAAAAATGTGACCAGAATCATGGCTACTATCGGGTAGAGGGCACGACTTCATGTGAATTGAGATGCAATGAGCGGCAGATACTGGAGAATGGAGAATGCGTCAATAAGTGCAATCCTGGCTTCCATTTGGATAGGGAGTGCATGCAAAATTCGCTCGTCACGGACAATTGCTGCCTGCCAAATAATACGGTCGAACACTGTGGCATCGGTGATCTGAATTGTCTTGCCGATGGTGCAGAGCTGGTCATTTGTCTCGATCCAAAACATGACACAATACCAGAACCAAAGATGCCGGATGATAGATGCCTCTCGCCCGAAGCTCTGGAGGAAACTTGGATAGCAAACATTCAGAGTTTCAAGACAGAAAGCACTGATTATGAGAATCTGAAATGCAGTGCTGCCCGGTGTGACAAAGAACACAACCGCATTTTTATCGATGTGGATGCGGATCCAAAAGATGCCACTATCGACAAACCGGGATATTATTTTTGTGAATCGGCGACGATACAGCGATGCGGCCGCGACAGAATCAGCTGCAAAGATGATGAGCTATTCTGGAGCAGCGGCAACTGTTTTGTTGACAGCAGCGGCTATGGAATATGCGTTGCAACGGAGTGCAAAACGGGGGGATACCTCGATCTCATCAAGTGCAAATCCTACAATGCCAGCCATTGCGGCGTCGACAATACCAAATGTGCCGAAAACCAGTTCTGTGACGAAGATACCGGGAAGTGCGTGGAGGTATGCGACGAAAAGAAAAAGAACTATAATGGCGTTTGCTACAATCCAAAAACCAGCATTCAGTACTGCGGCGATCAAAAGGAACTCTGCGTCGCCGATCACATCAATAAGCATGAGGCTCTGAAAAAATGTGCGGATGGCAAATGCGTGCTCGAACGCTGTTTGTTTGGTTATCACAAATATTATGAAGAACTTTTAAATGCATGGGTTTGTGAAGAAGATACATCAGAACACTGCGGCGAAAGAAGAGAGAAGTGCCAGTCTGGCAGTGGATCTGTATTCACATTGCCAATGACTTGTAACAAGGAAACCCAGCAATGTGAAATCGCGGCGTCCGTCTTTGACATAAACTTGGGTGATCCCTCATGGCAGTGCAGCGCCAATGGAAAAGATCCAGTCGCTCCAGATCCATTTGAAGTAGATCCACTCGATCCCAAACCCTAGCACCAAAAATCGCCACCACCCGGGGGCATTTCTCAATCATTCCCCGCGCATACAATAAACCCCAGACACGGTGATGTCTGGGGTCGTTTGTATAATCGCTATTCAAACGGATTCTGTTCGTTTTGAATGGGATCTAATCTGCTTTTCGGTTGCTGCATTGCATTATTATTATTGATATACGCGAGCTTTTGTATATCGATTTCACGCATTTCCCTGATGCGTGTGAACCCATTCTTCCACAGCTTGAAGTTGAAAACAAAGAATACAATTACGAGCAAAATGATAAAGATACTGTAATCGCTGCTCGCATCGCCGGCGAGTCGAAGTACATAAAGAATGATGAAATCATAAATGCCATGCGCGATAATGGCTCCGACAATGCCCTTAATCATGTGGGATTTGCGGTTGTAAGGTTCGAACTTGGCGAGCGCAAAATAGTATCCCATGATGATGGCGAAGAAGAAATGCCCGGGAACTGCAGTGATTGCACGCAAGATACCGGTAGCAGTACCTTGTGTGCACACATACATGATGTTCTCAATGCATGCGAATCCCATCGATACAAAGACGGCATAGACAATGCCATCGAAATGCTCGTCAAAATCCTTGCTGCGCCATACAAATATAAACAAGAACAGGAATTTGCACATTTCCTCGGGAATGGCCGCGACCAGAAAAGCAGTGCTCAGCGCAGGAAAGAAATTCCCTTCAAAAGGAATCATGTTCAGCAGCAGCATCACAATATATTCGACGATAATCGCAAGAACTGCCGAAAGAATGCCGCCCACAAACGCTTTTACGAGCTGTTTGGTCGGCTCTTTTGCAATCACATCACGCTTGTAAATGTAGATGAGCAAACATGCGACAGGTGCGACGGCGAGTGCGAGTAAAAACATAAAAACCTCGTCAAAATTGATGTTCTGGAAAGGAATCATTCCAAACGTCTTCGGAACGATATCGCTATCATATCAGACTGCACGGCGTTTGGGTATGGTAAGATGCATAATGCGCAGCCTATGTGCCTGCGGCCCATACGGCATGCGCGCGGCTCGCCTTGCGTCGTGCGTGAACGCACGTCGCTATGGCTCGCCTGCGTCGGCTATTTCGCTGCGCTCAATACGCCGCCGCATTTTTGTGTTGCTGTCCATCATCGTGGTCGTCGCTGCGCTCCATCCGGGACTGTTGTTACGCTCGGTGCCCGGCAAAAATACTTGATTGTAGATATTGAGTTTGCTATAAATATAATGCTGGATTTTTACGTAAAAAGCGATAAAAAGTTGCCGGCAACAGATTGCATTATTTGAGTGATCGTGTGTTTTGAACTCTTTTGCATGTGCATCTGAATCATGTGGATTCGTGTGTGCACAGTACGGGAAAGGTGAACAAAGTAATGAGGAAGATCAACAATTGTTTTTTGGTTTTGTCTTCGATGCTGATTTTGGCATCGTGCAACGATAGCGGAAGCAATTCGAACGGCAGCGCGAGTGTGAGTGTGCCGACATGTGTTCACGAATGTGTGGATTCCATGGCGATTGTTTGTGACGATTTGGGGGGGACGGACATTGTAGACTGTGCATACGGCTGTTCGGATGATACCTGCGATCCCGCGCCGGGCAAAGACAAATGTCACCCGCAATGCAGTCTAGGCATTGCTAACAGCTGCGATAAAGACGGCGCACCGGAAAGACAGGAATGTCTTTTTGGATGTGATGGTGCTGTGTGTGCGTCAGCTTGCAAGCCTTCTTGCGAAAATGGTGTTGCAACGCAATGCAATGCCGATGGTTTTCCGGAGTATGTCGAATGTCCGAAGGGCTGTGATGGATCTGCCTGTGCATCACTTGTGTGCAAGCCCTCGTGCGTGGATGGCGTTGCAACCGAATGCAATGCCGATGGTTCCTCCAGTACCCGCAGATGTCCGAATGGCTGCGAAGGGAATGTTTGTGCACCGGAAATCATGACCGGTCCCTGCAAAGGTGTAGCCTGCGAGAATGAAGGCAGCTGCGATCGCGGCATCTGCGTGAGCCATAATATGGCCAGTGTTGCCGAAGACGATAAATGTGACAAATGGTTCCAGGGTTATTGTGACGGCGACATCAAAGTGACCTGTGAAGGCGGAAAGATTCATTATGCCTATTGCGCAGACGTGAATGGCTGCGCGATGAGCAAGGTCAAGCGTTTTGGCGAAACCTACCTGATTCCGACATGCCGCAAGGATGGCGCCAGCTGCCGTTCGGGCATGAACAGCTACTGCGTGACAGAAAATAACGGTGGAAAATCGGAAGCGCATACATACGCCATCGCATGTTGGGACAATACCGATGATACGATGTCGGGTGACAAGGGCGGCGGCGATTATCTGTTGTGTGCAGCCAATGGCTGCAACCCGCAAAAGACGACCTGCTGGAATAAATGCAGCGGTGAGACGCTGCTGGTTTATGATGAATCGACCATGAACTGTTCGGCGATCAACCAGATTTGCGTGACCGAGGAACAGAATGGATTTTGCGCAGATGCCTGCTGGCAGGAAGGCGAAAACCTCCTCAGCTGTTTCCAGGGCAACGAACGTCGGCGTGAATGCCGCAAAGACGATAATGGCAAACTCTATTACGTCGATGAAATCTTCCCTTGCGATCATGGCTGCGACGAATCGACCGGCAAATGCAAGAAAATCGTTCGCGATGAGTATTCCGCATGTGACTGGAATGCATTCAAACAGCGCTGCGAGAATGGTATCCGTGTGTCTTGTTATGAGGGTATTGTTCGCGCCGAAAAGTGCTCCGACAACAATCAGTTCTGCGCTGTTAGTGAAAATGCAGCGGTCTGTTACGATTGCAAGCACGAATTTAACAAGACGACCGGTGAGTGCTCCAAAGAGGTTGCAGATGAGTATACGCCCTGCAATAAGTCCAAGTTCAACGAACGCTGTGAAAATGGCTATCGCGTGATTTGCGATGAAGGCATTGTTCGTGCGGTTCAGTGTGATGGCGGCAAGAGCTGTGGTGTGGTGGGCAATCGTGCAACGTGCACGGAAACCTGCGATCGTGAGCAAACCAGCTATTGTGACGGCAATAAGCTTATCACGCAGATTTGTACGCCCAATGAAGCGGGCATCCTTGTGCCCAGTTCCCTGACGGAAATAGAATGTCCCGACAAGTGTGATGCAAATAAGAAGGCATGTACATGTTCCCAGGGCGGTTACCGGTGTGAAAATAACGCGATTACCCATTGTGATCCGGTGAGCGAAACGCTCGTATTCGAGAACTGCGGTTCCAGGTTCTGTGGTGCTTTGAGCTCGAGTGAAGTGAAGTGTTTTGACAAAAAATACAACTCGCTGAATGATTGCCAGAATGATTATGGATGCAATGGCAAAACCTATCATGAAGCAGCGTGTGTATCTGTTCCGAACGAAACATGGGTATACGGCAATGTATCTTCGGAATACTGCAATACAGGATGTTCTGCTGAAGACAAGCGCTGTTGTGCGGCCAGCGAGTACTATAACAGCACGCAAAATGCATGTGTCTGTGATACACGTAACCATTGGACTGGTACAGCAGGTCGTTGCCAGTGCGAATCGGGATATCAGCTGAATGTCGACAAATGTGAAGCCAAATGTGAGGGTAGATGGGCCGGAAAAGATAACAGATGCTGTGATGCCAACAAAGAGTATGTGAATGCGCAGGGCTCATGTGCATGCAATACGAGTGGTCATTGGACGGGTACAGCGGGCAATTGCAGATGTGCAACCGGCTACCAGCCGAATGCTTCGGGAACTTCGTGTGGCAAGATATCGTGTCCTGCACACTCGTCGTTTGATGAGGAGGAAAATGCTTGTTTATGCGACGAAAAATACGCTCCTAACAATGCCGGCGACGCATGTGTATGCGATAGTAGCCGTGGGCTTGTAGCGTCTGGAAATGATTGTATCTGTCCTTTTGGCTATAAATATGATAGCGAATATATGTATTGTGCGTCACTGGAGCCAGGTGATACGCTGTATTTTGGAAAGTATTATTACAATAATAATGTAAATAAAGAGAATATCGAATGGCGCGTATTGTCCGCTAAAGATGATAAGATTTTGCTGATATCCAAGTATATTCTGGATTTTGTTAAATATAAGACTGATCGTAGTACTAAAAAAGATGATTATTATGAAACAAGCGAGATGAAACAGTGGCTGGAAAATGACTTTTTTAACGCGGCATTTAGTTCTAAGGATGCGGCGCAGATCGTTGAAACAACCTATGAGTATACGATTAGACGTCGAATCGGCTATCAAGGCACGCAATATTCGTATCCCCAAAGTATCACCAGCAAAATATTTATGCCGAGTGGTAAGTATATAAATTCTTATTTAAGAACCGAGAAAGATCGCGTGGCCGCCTCTACACCTTATGCATCCGATGTGTGCAGTGATGTTAGTCAGTATTGTGTCGATACCAGCTGGTGGTTGCTGGATGTATATTTATACTATCTAAGCGAAAGTGATTATAGTTGGGGTGAGACGAGATCCGAAGATGTCGATGTCGTTTATGGTTCCGGTGATATTCGTTATACTGAGAACCGCTGGTGTGATAAATATTATGGCGTTCGCCCCATCATTACATTATCGCGAAATAAACAGACCTGGTAATTCACGGATAGTAGAGACGTTCGGTGGAACGTCTCTGATATGTAGTGACCGTTGTCAAGACCTGCTTTCCTTTTGTCTTGATTAGCTATTCCATCATTCAATGTCCTTTAAGGACATTGAATGAGCTTTGGTTTTCAGTTCCCGACATTTGGCCATTCTGATATTCGTGGATTGGTT
>CAMKRB010000198.1 GCA_946415045.1 uncultured Myxococcales bacterium | reverse complement strand
GTCGGTCTTTCTATACTTGCAGCCGGTTATATAGCCAATGTGATTCATGCTCTTGTCGTGTATGAAGACAGTACCATGATAATACATTCACCGTCGACGACACAGCCGGATATGGCGCAGGTCGTTGCGCCGTTTGTCTTGCCCGATGGTGGGGGCGTGTTTTATCAGACGACTTTCTGATATGTATGCATGGCGGCGAAACGTCCTGAATGTTAGAACTATATCATGCAGCGATGGGTTGCTGCCGGGTAAATTACAGGAACAGATTGCAGGTCATGCAGCCAGAATTCCGGTGTTGGGAACGCGTTCGGATATCATTCATTTCTATAGTAATTCTGAACTATACCATTTCCATCGTCTCGTTCCGAAATCATGATTTCAAAGTACTGTTTATACTCAACTGCAATTTGCCCGTGATGCGCCGGTGGATCGACACCGGAACATATACAATTGCAGCCGTAAAACGCAGATTCATTTCCATCACAGATTCTTTTTTTTTGTGTATTTTACTTGCTCGCCTTTTTGCCTGCGGCAAATACGGCTCGCGCGGCGGCCTATGGGCGTTGCCCATACAGCCGCCGTGATGATGTATTGCCAAAATGCCAACGATCTCCAAACCAGATCATAGGATATCCGCCGGATGGTGATCCATCGCATTTCGCATGAATCACTCTTTGACGGATGTGTGTGTGTGTGGTATAAAGACCGTTCGGGTGCGTATGCAGCAGGTTCACGTGAACCGAATTGAAATCTGCACGCTTTATGCGTTTTACAACGGGAACGCCTATGAATGTTTTGTTTATATCCCCGCATTTTCCACGTCATTTTTATCAGTTTTGCGAGCGATTGAAATCGCGTGGTGTCACCGTGCTCGGCATTGGTGATTGCGGCTGGGATGGGCTGGGTGACAACTGCCGGAATGCATTGTCGGATTATCGTTCGGTTGGCAGTCTGATGGATTACGATGCCGTTTACCGCGTTGTTGCCGGGTTTATCTGCCAATATGGCCGAATCGATTATGTGAATAGCCAGAACGAATACTGGCTTGAACTGGAAGCGAGGATTCGTACCGATTTCAATATCCCGACCGGGCCGCACAGCGACGAGATGGCGACGATGAATCGCAAATCGCTGATGAAGGCGCGCTATGAAAAAGCGGGTGTGCCTGCGGCGCGCTGGCTGCTTCCGGCGTCGCTGGAGGATGCCAAAGCTTTTGCTTCACGTGTGGGCTATCCGGTTATCGTAAAGCCCGATAAGGGCGTCGGTGCCGCGAGTACCTATAAAATTCACAATGAATCAGAATTGGTAGAATTTTGGGCAAGCAAACCGGAATCGGTGGAATTTATAGAAGAAGAATGTGTGCCCGGTCATGTAGAAACTTTCGATGGTATCACAAACAGCCAGGGTGAGGTTTTGTTTGCAGCCAGCCAGTGTTTGCCAGTGAGTCTGATGGATGCAGTGAACAAGGATGCAGATGTGGTGAGCTATTGCCAGGATCCGCCCGAAGATCTGCGGCGCGCCGGCGTTGCAACGCTCAAACAGTATCCGGCGCGCAATTTGTTCTTCCATTTCGAGTTTTTCCGCCTCGACGAGGATAAACCCGGACTTGGAAAGAAAGGCGATATCATTGGCCTTGAAGTGAATATGCGCGCTCCCGGCGGACGTATTCCGGACAAGATGAATTTTGCTTTTGATACTGATGTCTATACCATCTGGGCAGATAGTCTGATTTATGACAAGTGCTTTATGAACAGCACTTTCAAACATTACATCACTCATATCGGCCGAAAGAATACGATATCGTACGATCTGAGCCTGGATGAAATCCGTGATCGCTGGGGCGGGTGTATTATTGAAGAAATGGACGTCGATCCTGCACTCGCAGGCGAAATGGGCAATCATGCCTATCTGATGCGTGCGGATTCACTTGATGAACGCGAACAACAGGTTCGGGATGTATTAAAGCGCCGTTGTTAGAATGCAGATGTGTGCTGATAATGGCAGAACCAAACAAACGATAGAAGGGAGAACAAAATGAAGCGAGAATGGTTGACACAGTACAGTGGCTGGCTCGAGAGGGATATGCATGTAATTGTGCATGGGCATTCTGGTGTGCCTTTTGTAGTTTTTGCGTGTCAGGATGGGATGTGCGACAACTGGGAAAGCTTCGGCATGCAGGATACTTTGGGGGATTATATTGAGAATGGCAGCATCCAGCTTTTCAGCGTGGATTCAGTCGATCGCGAGAGCTGGTCGGATGTGAATGGTGACAAGGGATGGCGTGCATGGATGCAGGAGCGCTATTTCCATTATATCGCCGACGAAGCTGTGCCCTGGATCCGCCAGATTAACGGTACTGGTGCACTTCCTTTTGTGACCGGATTCAGCATGGGCGCAACTCATTCGGCGATTCTGTTCTATCGTCGCCCCGATTTGTTCAGCGGCATGCTGGCATGCTCCGGATGCTATGATGCGACCAAGTTCTGGGATGGCTGGTGCAACGAAACGCTTTATAACAATTCTCCAGTGCATTTCCTCGCCAATATGCCCAACTTCCATTACTACATCGACATGTATAATCATCGTCGTTCAGTGATTTGCTGCGGTCAGGGCGCATGGGAAGACGAGTCGATTCGTACCGGCAGAATCCTCAAGGATATCTTTGATCAGAAGGGCATCAATACATGGGTGGATTTCTGGGGTTACGATGTCAACCATGACTGGCCATGGTGGCGTAAACAGATTCGCTACTTTATGCCTGGATTGCTTGATGGCACGATTTGGACGTAATCTTCGTTTGAACGTGAAGCCGTCAGATGCCTGCAGCTAAAGACAAAAGTGACTGTCACTTTGGGCGGATTTGCCTGGCGAATGCGAACAACAGATTCGGAATGTACTGAAACGTCTGGCAGATTATTGTAATTCTGGCCATGAATATCGCAAATTAACGCTGCATCATCACAGTTGCAGTGAAACGATTTGGAATAAAGATGGAAGTAAACATTACGCTTCATTTTGATCGTGAAAATGTCAGGCGCCTGCTGTTAAAGGGCAATTTTGGTCTCGAAAAAGAGAGCCTGCGTCTGACGCCCGATGGCTACATGTCTCATACGTTGCATCCGTTTCCGGACAACAAACATATCGTCCGGGATTTCTGTGAAAACCAGACAGAAATCAATACACCGGTTGCAAAGTCTGCTGAGGAAGCGATCGGCTTTTTGACGGATTATACAAGAGAAATACAGCAAAAACTCGTTTCTTTGCCTCAGCCCGAGATATTGTGGCCATTTTCCAATCCCGGGTATATCCGGAATGAGACAGATATCCCGGTTGCACAGTTTTCCGGCGGCTTCTCGTCCAAGACGGATTATCGCGAGTATCTGTCAGACCGGTATGGCCGATACAAGATGGTATTGTCCGGCATTCATATCAACTATTCATTTTCGGATGAGCTGTTGCTCGCCGATTTTGAAGCAGGTGGTTATGAGGATTTTCTGGAGTATAAAGACGCGCTGTATCTTTCACTCGCCCAGCGTTCGGTCGAATACGGCTGGGTCATGACCGCAATCACTGCTGCCAGCCCGCTGATGGATTCGAGTTATGTCGAAAAAGGACGTCTGGGACATACGACGTTTAATGGCACAGCCAGTGTGCGCTGCAGCGAATTTGGTTACTGGAACTATTTCACGCCGGTGCTCAACTACGATAGTATCGAAGGCTATGCAAACAGCATCCTGCGCTATGTAAAGGACGGTTTGCTCGCAGCTCCAACCGAATTGTATTATCCCATCAGGCTCAAACCGCGAGGACTCAATCGTTTGGATTCGCTGATAAAGGATGGCGTCGATCACATCGAAATGCGAATGGTTGACCTCAATCCGCTGGAAGTTTCGGGGCTCAATCTGAAAGATTTGATATTTGCACAGCTGCTTCTGGTGTGGCTGGCATGTACAAAGAGTGACGATTTCACTAAAAAAGATCAGGTGCAAAGCGTTCAGAACTTTAAAAATGCTGCCCACTATGATCTGAAAACTGTGAAGATACTTGCGCCTACCGGACGCGTGTGTTCTGTTGCAGATGCATGCATGGATGTCATTTCAAGAATGAAGGAGTTTTACCGTGATTTCCCGGATGAAATTCATGAGGTGCTGTCGTTCGAAGAAATGAAATTTATAGATCCGGAGACGCGATATGCCTGGAGAATCCGAAAGCAGTTCGCCTATCAGTTCGTCGAACAGGGACTGTATCTCGCAAAGCAGAAACAAAAGGAATTACTCAGATAACAATATGTGTGAGCTATTTGCCATTTCGAGTGCTGTGACTTTACAGCCCGAAGATTTATTGCGATTGTTTTTCTCTCACAGCAAGGATAACCAGAATGGATGGGGACTTGCTGTATTTCATCAAAATGGCGTCAATCTCGAAAAGGAACCCATCAGAGCCGATCAAAGCATTTATCTCAACCATCGCCTTCCCTCACTGAAGAATGTCAGCAATTTGTTTGCACATATCCGAAAGGCGACCAAGGGTAATATATCGTATGAAAATTGCCACCCGTTCGTGATGAACGATTGCGAGGGCCGTACATGGACGCTGATGCATAATGGCACGATCTTTAATTGTCCAGCGCTTGAACCCTATGTGCGGGTGCAGGAGGGAATGACGGACAGCGAGCGTATTCTGTGCTATATCATCGATAGGATAAATGCAGCCGGCGTAATAGCAGATCGCAAACTGACGCTCGAGGAACGCTTCAAGCTCGTCGATGACGTGGTCTGTGAAGTATCTCTGCATAATAAGCTCAATCTGATCATATATGATGGCGAGATCTTTTATATACATACGAACTATAAAAACTCGCTGTATGTACATCAGGAAACGCACACAGCTATATTTGCGACAGTTCCAATCGATCGGAGTGTATGGCTGCCCCTGCCGTTTACGACGCTTCTGGCATATAAGGATGGCCGTCATATTATGACGGGTACATGTCACGGACATGAATATATCGATAATCCCGAGGATATGGAATATATGTATTTGGATTATCTGGAGTATTAGTAACTATTCAGCCCCTTTGCTCTTTTTTTTGACGGCTTGCGCCGTAAGCACATTTATTTGTGCGGCTACGCGCCGCAGGCGGCAAGGGGCGTTGTGTGCGCGAACGCCCCTTGCATCCCCGCGCGCCCGGGGGCCCGCCCCCGGAGCCCCGGCGGGTTCAAGTCAATCTTTAGTGCGGCGCTAAAACGCCATCCATGGCGTTGTAGCGCCGCCCCGACAACGTCGTGTTGTCGGGGAATGCTTTAGCTTATCACGACGGCCTGCGGCCGTAATGTTTTGGTTCTACGCAGATACACATATCACATATAAAGTCAAGCATAGGGCTGAATCGTTACGAGTATTAAAGGCACATCCTTCCGAGTGATTCATGGTCAAAAAAATCCTGCTCATCATTCTGATTATCGTATTGCTTGCGCTCATCTATCCCGGGTGTGCGGTATGGCGAGAACTCGGGCAAAAACCGAGGGGCGACAGGCTTGAGCGCATCCGGCAATCGCCGCATTTCGATGTCGAAAAGGGTGAGTTCGTCAATCTGACACCTATCGAAGGCACGATGAATGATTCCGAAGATGGGTCGGGATTGGTAGATTTTTTATTTGGCAAACATCCCGATGTCTTTCCCACCGCGCCACTTCCGGTCGTTAAGACGGATCTGCGCAATCTTGATCGAAACGTAGATGTCGTCGTCTGGCTGGGGCATTCGACGCTGTTTATACAGCTGGATGGCGTCCGCTATCTGTTTGATCCCATTCTGACCAATGCTTTTCCGGTTTCTGTCGCAATGAAACCATTCCGCGGTACGGATGTTTTTCGCCCCGATGATATTCCCGATGTGGATTACCTCGTGATCACGCACGATCATTGGGATCACCTCGATTACAAGACGGTGATTGCGCTTAAAGATCGGGTTGGTCATGTCGTCTGCGGCCTTGGTATTGGCCAGCATTTCGAATACTGGGGGTACGAAGCCGAAAAAATACACGAGCTTGATTGGTTCGAAGACTGGACAGTAAATTCAACGACGACCATTCATTGTCTGCCATCGCAGCATTTTTCGGGGCGCATGGGCGGCAATACGACGCTGTGGGCTTCGTATCTCATCGATGGTAAAAAGAAGATATTTGTAATGGGCGACGGCGGATATGACGATCGATTCACAAAATTTGCCGAAAAATATCCCAATATCGACCTCGCCATAATGGAGAACGGTCAATACAACGAGGGCTGGAAAGCTATACATCTTTTGCCGCCTCAGTTGATACAAGCCATTGATGAACTCAAACCGGCGCACGTGCTCACCTATCATCACGCAAAGTATAAATTGTCTGTACACACTTGGTACGATCCGCTCGAAAACATCTACAATGGTTCTCAGGGCAAATCATGGCACCTGCTCACCCCAAAGATCGGCCAGATGATCGATATTCATGCGCCCAAAGCGGATGAACCCTGGTGGCGTGACTGGTAGCATAGATCGCGTATGCGTTTTGTACATACGCGAGAGATTTATTATTCCTGATCACCATCCGGGCATGATGTCATCACTTCGCGGCAATCCTTGGGTTTCATCGGATTACATACGGTCTTTGTACAACTGTCCTCTGGAAACTCGCCAGCTGTGACCGGATCGCCATCGGGGCAGTAGCATTCTCCAGCTGACTCAAGTTCCTTATTGCCAAACCTATTGCAGTGACATCCTGCAGATTTTAAACTATCGCATGCATAGGTACCATCCGAATCACAACTCAGGCGTTTGCCCCAAAAAGAGATATATTTCCCCTCGAGTTCATCTATCGTCATGTCGGCATCGGCTTTGTCTGCCCACGTGTTCTTTAGATTCGGAAACGAAA
>CAMKRB010000197.1 GCA_946415045.1 uncultured Myxococcales bacterium | reverse complement strand
AAAATCCTTTTTTCCTCCACATCCATGCACTGCGATGATCAAATTCTCGCTCTGTGGCGTGGGGAAAAGACGATAGTTCATATAAATCATAGAATTAATGTATCTTCCAAATGCCATGTGCTGAGATAAAAACGGACGATATACCGATTTGTAATATTGAGCATCGTTCTGTCCTATAATAATATTTTTCTCCAATCGTCCAAGTATTTCTCTATCCCAGCTAATCTTTGTGCCATCCATATCCACAAATTCTTTTACATCCAGTTGTAGGTTAGATTTTTTAGCAATATGAAACTGTTCACGTTGTTCATTATAATAATCAATCATGCTATTGATATTATAAAGCAACTTTGCATTTGATGAATTATAGCACCAGGCATCGCGTTGTGTTTTTACACCGCACGAATATCCCTCAAACACGCAATTCTTCGCATCGCCTGTGAATTTCTTTTCACATTCGAGCGGGATGAAAGATTGATAGCTGTCGTTGCGCTGGTTGAGCCAATCATGGTGTTCGTCGGGTTCCAAGTTTTGCAATGTATAATTGTCATTGGTGATATCTTTGAATTCGACGATTTGGGCGAGTTTTTCTTCTCGCGTGAGATAATCGGCAACGGCGTAGTAGTGGATGTGGGCATTTTTTGGAGTAATTTCGAGTGATTTTGCATACATTGCATTTGTCGCAACATCGGTTTTCGCAGGCGAGACGCCTGCGTCCCCAGCATTGGGTGAGGCAGAGGGGGTAGCGGCGTATTGAGGCGCAGCCGAAATAGACGCGTAGGGGGAGACTTCCCCCACACAATTCAAAGGCTTTTTTACAAAAAATACAATAATAATTGTATTCATGCATCCGCCTTTTCCATTAATTGCACCAAATAATGGATCACCTTCTTTCTTTTTTTGTTCACCTGCTGTTCCTCTGACTTGGCCTCTTAAATTATATATATATATTTCATCAAAATCTCGCTCAAGATTTGCACGCATTCCATCAGCAGTCATTGAATCCGTCCAACCGCCATTAACTATCATTCCGATAATTCCGCCTTGATGCTTGTCGATGCGATCGGTGGCCCAGCGAATTGCGCGGATATATGAATCGTATAATGCGTTTTTGTTTTGTACATTCGATTCGGCGGCGTAGGTATCGGCGATGCGCTGATCGAGGGCGGGATATTTCTGGTTTTGGGCGTTATCGTTGGCGGATTTCTGGCCGACGGAATAGGGCGGATTGCAAATAATGACGCGGATGGGGGCCTTGCGCTGGTTTTCGATTTCGGCGCGGTTTTCGTCAAAGAAGCCAGGGATGGTGCGCTGGGTGCCTTCGGCGAGTTGGAAGGTGTCGGTCAGGACGATGCCGTCGTAGGGAATGTATTCGCGGGAACGCGTGAGGGCGTGGAATGTATTTTCGATGTTGACGTCGGCGATGTAATAGGCGAGCGGCACGATTTCGTTGCAGTGGATTTCGTGGCGGTATTTGCGCAGGAGATCGCGTTCGCGAATGACGCCGCTTTGCAGCAACCGCGTGATGAATGTGCCGGTGCCGACGAAGGGATCGAGGATGTGGACGTTGCTGTCGCTGAGCGATGCGCCGTCAAAGTGGCGGTGCATCAGGGCTTCGACCGAGTTGATGATGAAATCGACGCATTCGACGGGCGTATAGACGATGCCCAGCTTTTCGACGGTGCGCGGAAAGACGGCCCGGAAGAACTCGCCATAGAGGTCTTTGATGATCTGTTGTTTGCCGCGCAGAGTCGTGATGTTGGTGACGTTGTTGCGCACCGATGTATAGAAACGCTGCAGGGTGCGCGTGTCGATATCTTTTTGCAGGCCGTGCGCGTTGAGGAAATCGACCATGGATTGCATCGTGCGCGAGACGGCGTTGTTTTCGGAAAAATGATAATCCTCAAAGAGCGCGTCAAAGATGGGGCCCGAAACGATGTGCTGCGCGAGGAATTCGATGCCGTCGTCGCGGTTGAGCGAATCGTTGATGTTGGCGTGCAGGCCGCTCATAAAGCGTTCAAACTGAGCGCGGGCGTCGTCATTTCGATCTAATAATAGTTCGATATGTTGTTTGATATTGAGCGCGACCTGCGCGATATCTTTGACCCAGTTCTGCCAGTATTGTCGATCGCCGCATTTTTCAACGAGTTTGGCGTAGATCTTATCTTGTATCGGCTTAAAGAGTTCGAGCTGTTTTTGTAGGATTTCGTATTTTTGGTTTTGAGAGACTTTGGTTTTGGGTGCTTTGTAGGCGGCTTCTGCGTCGATGCCGTCGTCGGGGATATAACCGCCGCCGACCACGATTTTGCGCGGGGGCGTGTCGTTGAGCGAGATTTGGTTGACGATGGCGTTGAAATGGTCGTCGTGTGAGCGGAGGGCATTGAGGACCTGCCAGACATTCTTAAAGCGCTCGTTGTCTTCGAGGGCTTTTTCGACCGGCATATCATTGGGAATGACGACGGGAATGATGATGTAACCGTATTTCTTGCCGCCTTCTTCGCCGCGCCGGAAATTGCGCATGACGCGGCCGACGGATTGCACGACGTCGATTTGGGACTTGCGCGGCGCGAGGAATACGACCGCATCGAGCGCCGGCACGTCCACGCCTTCGGACAGACAGCGGACGTTGGTTAATATTCTACATGTGTTGGATGTCCCCAGCAGAGACGTTCCACGGAACGTCTTTACAGGGGCGTCCAGCCATTCGAGCAATCGGTATCGTTCGTTGGCGCCCATGGAGCCATCGACGTGTTCACATTCGACGTGAACGATGTGGTCATCGGGATGAGCGGCGAGGACGGCGTCGCTGATGGATTCGAAGATGTGGGCGACGTTTTTGGACGACCCGGTGAGTTCTTCGTCGCCGATGATATTGGCAAAAAGCAATGCACGACGGCAGGTCTGGGGATCGTCCGACCAGGTTTTGCCTTCGTCGCCCGTGATCTGCTTGGATAGCGCAAGCGTCGTGCCGTATAGTTTGGTTGCGATATCGGTGTCGATTTCGGTGGCATTGGGATCGTCGATGCAATCATGAATCGATTCGGGCAAATCCTTGGGGGATGCGGTGAGGACGATGACTTTATAATCCGTGAGCAGGCCTTTTTGGACTGCATCATTGAATGAAATGCGGTGAATTTCGGGGCCGAAGACGGATTCATCATCCATACTCGCGATGAGGACGTCGCTGTTTTTGGCCTTTGCATTGGATTTGGCGGATTCGCTGTAAATGCGCGGGGTTGCGGTCATATAGAGCCGCTTTTTGATGTGGATTTTGCTCTCGTCGTGGACGTGCACAAAGGACGGCGTGCTTTCGGCCTTGGCACATGCCTGCGTGGTGCGGTGCGCTTCGTCGCAGAAACAGATTTCGAAGTTCCCAAAGCGGTTTTGTGTTTGTTCGAGGACGCTTTTTTGCGCTTCTTCGACGACTTCGATGCTCTGATAGGTCGAGAACACGACGCACATCCGGTCTTCCTTGAAGTCGCGCGGCGCCTGATAATAGGCCATAAGCTGCTGTGCAACGCGCTCGGGATTCGTCGAGGCCGACAGCGGTACATCGCATAGATTGTCGAAAGTCTGGTCGAACAGGTTGTCTTTAGTGGATTTGCGGCGCTTTTCAGTGGCATGGGGATCGGAACAGACGCCGATGGCATAGAGCGGCGCATGGTCGGCCGTATCTGCCGCCCAGGCGTTATAAGCTTGTCCCAATAATGCGATCGACGGCACGAGATATAACACGAGTTTGGTCGAACCCGGCTGGGCGCAGATCGCTTCGGCAATTCGCAACGAAGTCAGCGTTTTTCCTGTGCCGCAGGCCATGATGAGCTGGCCGCGATCATTCTCTTTAAAATGCGCGAGCGTTTTTTCTATCGCTTCGACTTGATGTGGGCGCGGCGTTTTTGGTGGCTCCACCGTCTGACGGCCTTCAAAAAGGGGACGGTAGTCTATTCTTTGCGCATCAAAATAGCTGCCATTGAGTCGCGTAAAATTCGCTCGTCCACGTATCGACTCTTCGGCATTGGCGTTCCACTTACATCCTGTATCTATCCAAATAAATCGAATGAAATTAAATTCGGATTTTGAACGGGTGGGGGTAATATTATTCAAAATAAACGCTCTTTGGGCGTTGGATAGAAAAGAATCTACAGCTTTCTTATCAATGGTAGAATTTTTATCATAGCATTTGCATTGGATGGCCCAGAATTCGTTTTCACCGGTGATTTCGGGCTTCATTTCGGCAACGAGATCGATGCCGAGGTCTTTGCCGCCGAGGGACTCGCGGCCGGGAAAATCCTGCCATAGCCAGATATTCTGCGTTCGGCGGCCAAATTGGGGATCGGTGAGCCAGCATCGGCGGATGAATTCCTCAAACAATGCGCCTTTCTGGCGCTCTGTGGATGCGGATGAACGGATTTGATCGACAACTTGTGCAAAATTCATGGGAGGTCCTTGTTATTTGTTAGTAGCTTCGAGTGGGAGTGCGACTTCGATGAGTTTTTTATTCGGCATGGGAGGCTCCATTGAGAAAACGTTGGAATTCTGCTTCCAGTTGTTCGCGTTCTGGTAAATAGAGTTGGTAACGGCTGACGAACAGTTGATTGGAAATGCCCTGTAATGCATATTGCATGGTGAGTTTGTTGCTTTTGCTTCCGAGGATGATTCCAATCGGCTCTGTATCGCCTTCGGTGTTCATTTCTGCACGATAGTAATTCAGGTAAAAATTCATTTGGCCAATATCTTCGTGCTGAATTTCACCGCGTTTGAGGTCGATTAGAACGAAACACTTGAGAATGCGATGGTAGAAAACGAGGTCAATTTTGTAAGTTCTCCCATCTATTGTAAAAGTCTGTTGGCGTCCGACAAAGGCAAATCCCTTTCCCAGTTCGAGCAGAAATTGGCTCAGATTGTTGACGAGCGCGGCTTCCAGATCGCCTTCTTTATACACGGGCATCTGCGGCAAACCAGTAAATTCAAAGACGTAAGGGTCTTTTAAGATATCTTCAGGCTTTTCGATGACTTGTCCGTCTGAAGCGAGTCGGGCGACCTCATTTTTGTCCGTACTCAAGGCGAGTCGTTGAAACAGCATGCTGTCCATCTGGCGTTTGAGTTCGCGCACGCCCCAGTGGGATTGTTCAGACTCTTTCTCGTAAAACGAGCGTTCAAGCGGGTCATCGACCTTCAAAAGCTCGACGTAATGGCTCCATGTCAATTTTCCAGACACTGTCTGGAATTTTGGATAGAGGAGAAAGAAGCGTCGCATTGCGAAAATATTGCTCTTCCCAAATCCCTTGCCATAGCGCTCTGTCAGGTCGCGGGAAAGGCGTTTTAGCAATTCCGTTCCGTATTCTGCACGTTCATTTCCCTTTTGTTCGTATTCGACGATTTGTCTGCCGATTTCCCAGTAGGTCTGCACCATGGCGGCATTGACTGCGGCGGCAGCGCGGGAACGGCCTTGGGTCAGGGTATTGCCGACATTCTGGAGCAGGGCGTTGTAAGCGTCTGTTTTGGGGGATTGTTGGGTTATCCATGGTACAAATCTCCTTGGTCTTCAAAAGCGCGACGTCATGGCTGTCAACTACCACGCTGGCTTGCCGGTCTCGATCATGCTGTCGATATCGGCAAAGGCGTTTTCGATGGCTTCCTGATGATACATGAAGTAATTGTCCATGATATAGGGCACAAGGTTATGCGCGTCCCATAGGCGCATCACGTCTCCGGATGCCATGTCTTTGTGTTCGGCATAACATTCAAGCAGATAACTGAAAAACTTAAGTTCGTCAGACATATCAACAATTATCCTTCCTCAGCTTGATAAACTCATCAATTTCATTAACGATTGCAAGATCGCCCTGAGCCTGAATGAGTTCGGAAAATTCGAGAATATAATCCTGTAAGTTGTATTTATCGAATAAATCGACGACATCCGGACCCGGTATTTTCTTGATTTGACTGTATTTCTGTATGCAGTATATGAGAAATTGACTTTTGTTTGTCATAATCCTACCTCCGGATATTCATAGCTGCCTGTGAGCATCTCATCCTGAAATAGCGTATAAAGTAGAAGTGGGCTAAAATGCCAAAGTTTTGTGGATTCGTCCGATAAATCACGGTAGAGCTTTGAGTGGTAGAATATTTTGATTGCCTGCCATTCCGTAATATTGCTATTTTTAACGATGAGATCAATAATTTGCGGTATAATGGCTACAACAAGGCAGATATTAAATTTTTCTATATTCACAACAATACTCCTTGTTGAAAACGAATAAAGGAAAGTGCTTTTTCGGTTTTGAATACAAGCTGTTGAAATGTATTTTTAACTTTTAGACGCTCAATGGCTTCTTTTGTGGAATAAACGCCAGACAGATACAGATTAATCGTTAATTTCATATCATCATCTGCAATAGGACCATAGACAAAATCATATTCCGTTGAAGACTGATTGCCTTGTCGGCAATTCGCCACATAATTGAGCCAGAATTCATTGGGACCATCAAAGCGTAGAAGATTGCATTCCGAAAAGGCTATTTTTTCATCCATTTCATAAATACTCAAGTAGGGTTTCCCTGCTTTTCTGAATGCTGTGACACGTTTTGCAAAAAGTTCGGCCTGAACCCTGTTTGTCGTGGTGTAAAACCCGTTGCCAAAATCCAACGCTCGTGTTTGTTTTACCAATTCTGGTGTCTCAACCATGGTGTTGCTGCCGTGATAAAGAATCATGCATTTGCTCCGAGTTATTTTGCTTAATCGGTTGTGGGGGCGGAACCGCCATTTGAGGATATCTTTGCACACCCGATGACCATTGTATCACAAGAAACAACAGATTTGCATTGCACTTGGTTGTTTGTGGTGCCGGGCGTATCGCGCAGCGATAGCCCGGCGAGCGAGCGTATTGGCCGCAACGCGGCCAATAGCGAGTAGAGACGTGTCGTGACACGTCT
>CAMKRB010000196.1 GCA_946415045.1 uncultured Myxococcales bacterium | reverse complement strand
TGTAACGACAGGACGTCGTTTCAGCGACGCAATGCAAATGACATAGAATTAAAGCCGGGGGACGGGGGGCAGCGCCCCCAGACGCGCGGGGTTGCAAGGGGCGTTCGCGGAACAACGCCCCTTGCCGCCTGCGGCGCGTAGCCGCGAAAAATATGTGCTTACGGCGCAAGCCGTCCGGAAGAACACATAATTTTCCCGCCTGCGGCGCGTAGCCGCGAAAAATATGTGCTTACGGCGCAAGCTGTCCGGAAGAACACATGATTTTTCCCGCCTGCGGTGCGTAGCCGCGAAAAAAATGTGCTTACGGCGCAAGCCGTCCATAAGAACACATAATTTTCCCGCCTGCGGCGCGTAGCCGCGAAAAATATGTGCTTACGGCGCAAGCTGTCCGGAAGAACACATGATTTTTCCCGCCTGCGGTGCGTAGCCGCGAAAAATAAAAAAATCCCCCTGTCTCAGAGCGAAACAGGGGGCTGAAAAAACTCGGGGAGCCATGCTTCCCTTATTCCATAATTTCCTTTTCTTTCTCGGCCACGACTTCGTCGATCTTTTTGGTGACTTCGTCCGTCATTTCCTGAACCTTGGTGAGGCCTTTCTTGAGCTCATCCTCGGTAATGTCGCCATCTTTCTGCATCGACTTGAGCATGTCGTTCATATCGCGCCGCTGATTGCGGATGGCAATCTTGGTCTTTTCACCCAGATCTTTGGCCTGCTTGGTGAATTCCTTACGTCGTTCACCGGTGAGTGCCGGAACGGGCAGACGAATCAATGTGCCGTCGTTCGATGGATTCAGGCCAAGATCGGAAGCCATGATGGCTTTCTCGATTGGGGCGATCATGTTCTTCTCCCAGGGCTGAATCGTAATCATGCGGGCATCGGCCACTTTGACGGCCGCTATCTGCATCACCGGTGTCGGCGTGCCATAATAATCGACGCGCAAACCGTCCAGAATATTGGGATTCGCACGTCCTGTGCGGATTTTTGCTGTTTCGCGGCGAAGCGCGACGACGGCCTGTTCATAACCCGACTTTAAATCAGCTAGCAACTCTTCCATTCAACCCTCCAAACCAAACGGCTGTTAATTGTTCGTATACAGAAATGCGCAAGCGCAATAATACGCATTCATAACGCAAGCCATTCGCGTTGGCAAGAGCCGATTGGTGGGGATCATTGACGCGGCGTATTGGCGCAGCCAATAGCCGCGTGCGCGGGCGTATTGGCGCAGCCAATAGCCGCGCCCCACAAAATAAACCACGGTGTACGAACTGCGCAGGATGTGCTAATGTAAATGCGGGAGTTTTGGTACGGAGGCTGGGATGTTTGAGGTGATGCCCGCTGTGGTTTCGGCTGTGGTGACGACGGCCGTCACTCGGATGGGGAAGAATGACATGGCGGATGCGGATGCGGCGGACGGCGAACCGGTTGTGCTGAGCGCGGCCAAACGTGCGGCACAGCTGGCGGCGCACCCGGTCTATGAGCAGTTTGAACGCGTGGATGCGGGCGTCTGGAACGAGGCTTCGCAAACCCCGGTCGTGTGCGGTGCTGCGCTTAATGGCGGCCTCGTTTACGTCGGTGTGCGGCTGCCTTCGCGAATTGCTGAGGTGAAAGACGCCTGTCTCATCGACCCCAATCTGCCTGTCGAAATTCCTGAATCGCCCGAAATTTATGACGATCCCGAACCCGATTATGCCCGCATGTCGCCCCGGCAGCGCGGCACGTGGCTGAAATGGCTGGCCAGCGGCAGACGTGACGCCATCGGCTTGTCGTATTTGATGCTCTATTTCTATGGCCTCGAACGGCGGCTGCTCATCGATGGCCCCGCCGAACGCTTTGACAATGCTGCGCGCCAGTCTGTGGTTGCTGAAGTGCTGCGGCTGATGCGGGATTTCGGCCATATCGCTTCGTTTGGCATCGTCGCGCAAAACCTCGCTTCGCTCGACTGGGTGCTGCACAACAATCCCCATTTTATCGAGCGCGTGCCCGATTTCGTCGGATCCAACTCGATACACAGCATCGGCATCTTTTCGTGGAATCTGGCGCGGCATGCAATTCAGCACAAACCCGTACAGGCTGCGATGATGCTCGAATGGTACAGAAATCATCCGAAATTCGGGCTCTCAGCCGATTTGCGGCAGCATTATGATCAGCTGCTGCAGCTGTTCGAACCGGCGTTTGCACAGCAGTTCGGATGCGGCTATGAGCTCCGTCCCGGAGCATCACCGCTGATTCTGAATTACCATGCAGCAAATCCGCAGAACGGGGATCTCTGGTTTGCATTCCCCGCTATTCCGGATGTCTTTGATAATACTGATGCTCTGGATGATATTAAAAATACGGTCGCTGAATGCGCGCAGAAACTGAATGCGCAGAACGCCGCCGTTCATGCGGCGGAGGCGGCGCAAAACCCGGATGCGCCGGATGCACGCGATTCTGTGCCTGTATCCGTGCCCGATTCTCTGGATGCTCAGACCGACCCGCCCGAAACTGCCGAAGCCACGATTCAGCCCGGTTTCTCTGACGAAAGTGCGTCCTCTCTGCCCGATTCCGGTGCAAATGGATCTGCAGTTTCACCCCGGCGTGAATCACTATCTTTTGATGGCAGCCAAGATATGCTATCATTTTTAAGGGAAGTCGCAGAACGCCCGCAGTGGCCGCGACTTGAGTTCTTTGCCTGCGCCCTCAGATACCATCTGATGGCCGACTGGTGCATGCGGGATATCAATGAATGGGCGGCTGCCCACGATATGCCGGTGCTGATTACAGACGGCATCACGGTCGTCGTCGATCAGAATCATTTGTCTGAAATACTTTAACCCTGCCGGCACAGGAAATGCCGGTATTCGTTGTGATTTACAGGGATTTGCATGCTTCTCAAGCGTTCCAGGCGTCAGCCTAAAACAGATAACAAGCGCTCGATCCGCTTTGGTTTTCGCAAAAAAAACAAAAAGCCGATGACGCTTTCGTTAAAAAAGGACTTATTCAACCTGCCGAATTCGATCACGATGCTGCGCATCATCCTGATTCCCGTGGTGATTGTGCTGCTTGCGTTCCGCACCCCCGGATATTGTCTGCTTGCGGTGCTCTTTTTTGGCATCGCGGCTATTTCGGATTTCTTCGACGGCTACCTCGCCCGGCGTCTCAATTTGGTCAGCGTGACTGGCAAATTCCTCGATCCGCTGGCCGATAAGCTGATGGTGATGGCAACCACTGTCCAGCTGGCTTCGATGGGCTGGCTGGAATCGTGGATTCCAATTGTGATTCTCACGCGCGAACTGGCCGTGCAGGGATTGCGCCTGATTGCGGTGGGCGAGGGTCTCGTCATTGCGGCCGGATCCGGAGGAAAAATAAAGACAGCGCTGCAGCTGGTGGGTCTGGTGGGCCTTTTGACGCACTATACCTATCCCATTTCGCTGTTTGGATATGAATCGTCGCTCAATCTGCATCAGATCGGCTGGCTGCTGATGGTGCTCAGCATCGTTTTCAGTTTGATCAGTGCTTGGCAGTATTTCAAAGGGTTCCTCGATGCCCTTGAAAAGAAGGATGAGGAATAGTTGATGTGTCATGAGGGGGCAGCCGCCCCCTGCGCGGCTATCTGGATGCCGCAGATGCGCGCGGTGCGCGCCTCTGGCATCCAGATACGCCGCTACCCCCACTGCGGGGCTGCGCCCCGCAACGCCCCGGTCGTTGGATAAAGGTCAACAATAACGCTATAACCCAGGAGGATGATGATGCATAAATCCAGGATAACACTCGCAATTTCGTGTCTTGCCGTGATCGGCGCAGCCAGCAGCGGCTGCGATGATGCATCGACGGGTGCCAGAGTGAGCGCAAGCTCCTGCAATTGCACCGACAACCAGATTTGTGTCAACAACACATGCCAGAATATCAATGATCCTTGTAAAAACTGCACCCCCGATGAGGTTTGCATCGGCAATACCTGCATCGATCCGAACAGTGTCTGCGATCCCGATTGCACCGGCGGTCTCATCTGTTACGAAAAAAGATGCGTCGAACCCGGCAGTATCTGCAATCCCAAATGCACCGGCGGAAAGATTTGCGCGAATAATCAATGCAAATCGCCCAGCAGCGATTGTGATCCCGGATGTACCGGCGATCAGACCTGCGTCGATCACAGCTGCATTCTGGCCGATTGTGACAAGCCCTGCGGAAACCGATGCTGCGGCGATGGTCAGCTGTGCGATTCTGGCGATACCAGATGCCGCAATCAGTGTGAGGATGGATCGCCTACATGCATGGGCGAATGCTGTCCCGAAGGAAGCTCATGTGGCGGAGTCTACGGATGTCTGGCTGTATGCGACGATACCCAGACGCTGTGCTACAATGATGCTTTCAAACTCACGACCTGCTGTGATGCCGGCTACGTTTGTGAGGATGGCGATTGCCGGATCGATTGTACCGAAGGACCGCGATGCGGCAATACCTGCTGCAAATCAGGTGAAATCTGCGACGATGGCAGGTGCCGCCTGGATTGCCCGATCGATACCGGTATCCGCTGCGGCGAAAATGAAGAATTCTGCTGCGATAATGTCAACGAGGTCTGCCTCTATCACAAATGCCTCGCCAAAGGCCGCGCCTGCACGACATCCAATATGTGCACGTTCGATGAGTTCTGCGAAGAATCTACGCTCACCTGCGTGAACACTGACAATGTCCCCTCCACATGTCAGGTCTTTCCCAAATTCGAACAATTCTCGGCATTGCAGCAGTGGCACTGGCCAAAGGATCTCCCCAACGGTGTGCCTTCGACCGATCCCACCTATATCCGCGTCATTGTCATGCCGATGGCTGCGAATTTGACTGATGATAACGGTGATGGTCATATCGATGAAAACGATATTCCGGACGTCGTGTTTGTCGCCTATTCGACGACGCGCAGTCCGGATGATCAGGCACCCAGCGTGATTCGCGTGATCAGCGGTGACGATGCACACGAAATCGCTTCCTCTGCCCCTCGCTATTGGACTTATCCGCTCGATGCGGCGATCGCCGATGTCGACGAGGACGGTTATCCCGATATCATCGCTGGCACCGATTTGCACCACAAGCGCGGTTCAAGTGATTTCTCAACCGGTGAAAATGCCGAGTATCTCGAAGTGCTCACGGTAATGCCCGTTCCCAAGGCGAATCCCGAAGATAAGCAGACATATAAGCTCGAAACCAAATACAGACTGGATATCCCATTTGACCAGAAACTCAGCTTTATCTCGGTCGCCAATATCGATGGCGAGGGTACGCCTGAAATCCTTACAAATGCGGGCATCGCGAGCGTCGTCGAAGTCGATGGTGTAAAGAAACTGCAGTGGCGCCAGGGCTGTGAAAATAACAACAAGTATAGCTATCCGCATGCGGCCGATCTCGATGGCGACACGATAATGGAGATCGTTACCAACAGCGCAATTTACGATTCCCATTGCAATCAGCTGACTGCCGGACTTTCGGGCGGACACGTCGCAATCGCAAATCTGATGCCGAGCGCCGACGATGCTGCAGAAACCGGTGAGCTGATTCCCGAAATCGCTCAGACCAATGGTGGCAAAGGCGGTGGCACATTCAGATTCAGCAAGGTTTATAAAAAGGACAATGGCGATGGCACCTTTACCTGGAGCGTGAAGGAAGTCTGGAATGCGCCGATTCCGGTCGATGCCAAACGATCAAATTACGTGAATGCCGGTTGCCCGAATGCCACATCCAATACACACCTTTGCAATTCCGGCGGCGGAACACCTGTCATCGCCGACTTTAACGACGATGGTTATCCGGATGTCGGCGTCGCTGCACGCTATTATTACATCGTCTATAGTAACGACGGCACACCAAAAGGTGGAAAGGTGCTTTGGGCAGATTCTCAAACTGTCGACTATTCCAGTGCTGTGACGGGATCCAGCGTCTTCGATTTCGAAGGTGATGGCAAGGCCGAGGTCGTCTATGCCGATGAACATACCCTTCATATTTATACCGGCGAAGGCTCCGGTGTCGATAAAGACGGCGATACCTATCCCGATCCCGTTCACCTCTATTCCATTCCAAACAACAGCGCGACCGGTTACGAATATCCCATTATCGTCGATGTCGACAACGATGGTTCGACCGAAATCGTCGTCGCTTCAGACGTGAGCGCTGAAACGATGGGCGTGCGCGCCTTCGAGGATCCAGGCGGACAATGGGTCAGAACCAGACGTATCTGGAATCAGCACTTCTATCACGTCACGAATATCAACGAAGACGGTTCGGTGCCGGTACACGAAGAGGCCAACTGGCTGCATCCAAAACTCAATAACTATCGCCAGAATGTTCAGCCCGGCGGCATCTTTAATGCCCCAAATCTCGTCGCTTCCACACTCACTACGAGCGATTCCAAATGCACAGACGAGAAACTCCTCATGCTCTCTGCTCGCATCGATAACAAAGGATCTCTCGGTGTGAAAGCCGGTCTGCCCGTAAAATTCTATGCCCAGAATGCCAATGGTTCTGGCAAAAACGCTTATCTCGGCACCGCAAATGTCCCGACCATGCTCACCCCGGGCAGCTATGGCACTGCGACGCTTGCGTGGAATCAGACTGGCACAATCGACGGCGAAACCGAACCCGTCACGATTAACAAGCCCATCAAAATCTTCTTCGTCGCCGATGAACCGACATCCGAAAAAGTGATGGGCGAGTTCGTTGAATGCATCGAGACTGACAATCAGTCTGATTCGGTTGAAATCGAACCTTGCAAGGGAATTGTGAACTGATAATGAGTGACAGGGGGCAGCCGCCCCCTGCGCGGCTATCTGGATGCCGCAGATGCGCGCATTGCGCGCCTTCGGCATCCAGATACGCCGCGACCCCCACTGCGGGGCTGCGCCCCGCAACGCCCCGGTCGTTGGATCCTTCGTGGTCACAGGGAGATTTATATGCCGTCTCGCATACACAATTTTGGCGTATTCTGCCAAAA
>CAMKRB010000195.1 GCA_946415045.1 uncultured Myxococcales bacterium | reverse complement strand
GCACGAGAATACGCTGCCCTATCAGGCACCGGAATATGACAAGATTAAGACCGAGCACTTTGTGCCTGCACTCAAGGCAGGTATGGCACAGCAAATTGCCGAGATCGAACAGATTGCCAATCAGAAGGATGAACCGACGTTCGAGAATACCATTGTTGCCATGCAGAAAACCGGTCGGCTGTTCTATCGCGTTGCCTATATCTTCGACAATCTCACGAATGCCTATACAAATGATGATCTCAAGGCCGCCGAAAACGAGATGGCACCGCTGTTTGCTGCACATGATGATGCCATTTACCTGAACGACAAACTCTTTGCTCGCGTTGAAAAAGTCTACAATCAGAAAGACTCGCTCAATCTGGACAACGAATCGGCTCGTTTGCTCGAAAAAGTATATAAAGATTTCGTCCGTGCGGGTGCAAAACTGGATGCTGCACAAAAGGAAAGAATCAAGCAAATCAATGCCGAGCTTTCATCGATTGGTACAAAGTTTGGACAGAATATATTGTTTGAAATGAAAGATGCTTCGGTTCTCGTCGATACAAAAGAAGAGCTCGACGGTCTGAGTGATGAGGATATTGCGGCAGCTCAAAAGGCGGCGGCAGAAAAGGGCTATGACGGCAAATATCTGCTCGTTCTGGTGAACACCTCGATCCAGCCGGTGCTGGCGTCGCTGAAGAATCGCGATTTGCGCAAGCGCATTCACGAAGCATCGCTCAGCCGCGGTACGCGCGGCAATGACGCCGATAACCGAGAATTCATTTCGAAAGTGCTGGCGCTGAAACTCGAACGCGCCAAATTGCTTGGTTACGAAACGCATGCAGCCTATAAACTCGAAAACCAGTGCGCCAAAACGCCAAAAGCTGTGAACGATATGCTCAGCTCGATGGTGCCTGCAGCTCGCGCCAGTCTGGAACGCGAAGCTGCTGAATTGCAGGCGATTATCGACAAACAGGGCGGAGGATTCAAACTCGAAGCCTATGACTGGCTGTTCTATGCCGAACAGCTTCGCGCTCAGAAATACAGCATCGATGACGCACAGGTAAAACCGTATTTTGAACTCAACAACGTGATTGAGAAAGGCGTTTTCTACGCCGCAAACCGGCTTTATGGCTTATCTTTCAAAGAGCGGCACGATTTGCCGGTCTATGATCCCGATGTGCGCGTCTGGGAAGTCTTTGATGAGGATGGCACGGCACTTGGCCTGTTCTATGGCGATTATTATGCACGTTCAAATAAGCGCGGCGGCGCATGGATGAGCGAATACGTCAATCAGTCGCGTCTGCTCGGCACCAAGCCTGTGATTCTGAACCAAATCAATATCACCAAACCGGCTTCGGGACCGACTTTGCTCACGATCGATGAGGTCACGACGCTGTTCCATGAATTCGGTCATGCATTGCATGGACTGATGTCAAACGTGAATTATCCGGAATTCAGTGGTACCAATGTGCCGCGTGATTTCGTGGAATTCCCGTCGCAGTTTAACGAAACCTGGGCTTTCCATCCCGAAATTCTGGCGAATTATGCCGTCCATTATGAGACCGGTGCCGTGCTTCCGGCCGATTTGGTCGACAAGGTGATCGCATCCAAAAAATTCAATCAGGGTTATGCGACAGTCGAATATCTGGGAGCAGCAATGCTCGATCAGGCATGGTTCCAGGCCGATCCGCCTCCCGCATTTACGCTCGATTCTTTCGACAGCGTGGAACACAGTCTGCTCGCCAGCGTCAATCTCGATATTCCCATGGCGCCGCCCAGATATCGCACGGCCTATTTCAATCACATCTTCGCGAGCGGCTATGATGCCGGGTATTATGCCTATATCTGGTCGGAAGTGCTCGATGCCGATGCCGAGGCATGGTTTAAGGAACACGGTCTTTCGCGCGAAACAGGCCAGAAACTGCGGGATAATGTGCTGTCCCGCGGTTTTACCGACGATCCGATGACGCTGTATTACAACTTCGCAGGCCGCGAGCCCTCGAGCGAACATCTGTTGGTTCGCCGCGGTTTGAAGTAAATTGTGCGGGGGTCGTTAGGGAGCGGGAACAACGCAAAAAATGGGCTCACGGCCGCAGGCCGTCATGATGAGCCATGATCTCCGACGCGCCGACACGACGTCGGCGCGACCGCCTGTGCTCGCCTGGATGGCGATTCACAGGCGGATACAACGTTATATAGAACTAAAAGCCAAAATGGGGGGACCGGTGGCTCTCCCCCGGCCGTGCGGGGGTCGTTAGGGGGCGTTCACGGAACAACGCCCCCTAACCGCCTGCGGCGCGCAGCCGCCAAAAAATTGTGCTTACGGCCGCAGACCGTCAAAAATAATGCGCTTACGGCCGCAGGCCGTCCCCAAAAAAGATTTACGCTTTCCACGCTTTGGCGTGTTCAACGAACGCGGTCATAATCGCCTGCGCCGGCAAAAGCTCGGCTTTTTCTTTGGCATTGCGGTCGTAATCGATAATGAATTCGCCTTTTTCTACGTCATAACGGCGAGCGATGACGGCACCAACCGAGGCCGATGAAATGCCCAGGCTGTGGCAGACGCTGTGCACGGTGTAATCTTCCATCTCGGCAAAGATGATGCCGCGTTCGACAAAGCGCCACAAGGTATCCTGTGCGGCTTTTGCGCGTTCATCATCGATGTGCTTGGCGATGCGGCCTTCGGGGGGCACGTGGCGTCCCTGGCCGCCCCAGAAAAAGTTTGTCGATACACCGGCACCCAGTGCGATGGGGATTTCCAGCTTTTTGGCATTGTCGATGATGAGCTGGTTCAGGTTCGGATCGGGGAGCGCCACATCGAGATTATCGTTGTAGGATGCGGTCGAAACGCCAACATAGCCATAAGGTACATTGCCGAGCGTGCCGCGCGTTCCGCTGCGGCCGACGCAGCGCAGTTTGACGTTCGATTCGTCAAGGCCAAGATAGGCATTCGACCAGTGGATGAGCGAACGCATTTCTTTGATCACGATTTCGGCACCGCTGCCGCCAATGCCGTGACTGCAAATCGCCATCGTTTCACCCGTGGGCAGACCAAGATCAACCACTTCCACACAGTATTCGCGATCGCAGATTTCGTAGTGATCCACGATGTTAAAATAGGTGCCCAGATGCTTGAGGCCGAATTTTTCTTCGGCGAGTTTCGCCAGCCTGCGGGGGCGCATCAGACTGCCAACCAAAAGCAGATATCGAACATTCGCTAGTAATTCTGCGTGTTTTTTCGCATCGGGAAATGCTGTGGGAAGGGGAATGTGAACGATAAATTCTGACCAGAAATCTGTGCCACGTGCCATGAATTGCCTCCGTGTGGTGAAAAAAAAAAGCGTGCACTGTGACACGCAACAAACGAAAACTACCACACGGTCTGGATGGATGCATTAAAAAAGTGAGGAATGGTGCCGATTTGCGGTGTAGGTATATGTGGTTTTGGGGATCAAAAAACGCGGCGTATGCGCGCAGACA
Organism: uncultured Myxococcales bacterium; assembly: GCA_946415045.1. GTDB lineage: Bacteria > Myxococcota_A > Bradymonadia > UBA4248 > UBA4248 > UBA4248. Next base: position 3,604 of record CAMKRB010000195.1, on the reverse strand, counting down.
AAGTCGAGCACATAGCCGCGGGGGGTAGGCGCGTATTTTGTTGCAGTGACGCGATATATCGCGTTACTGCGACAAAAAAGCGCCGCAGGGGGCGGCAGCCCCCTCCCGGTATCATCAATATTTGCCGACCAGAACGACGTCCGAGAGCATTTTGAACTGTGTTTTTTTGGCGTACTGGACGTTTCGGCGAGCGGAAGATGCGATGGCGACGCGCAGGGCGGTCGATTCGGCGGTTGAAATCGTGCTGTTTTTCCACATGGCGATCTGGCGGATGGTGGGCGAGAGAAGGCGGAAAAGCATTTTGAAACCCGAATTCAGGTCATTTTGCATTGCGGCGCATTGTCGCTCGATGATCAGGGCGTTGCTGTTGGTTTGATAGACGATGTGGTCGCCGTCATAGCGGCTCCAGTCGGTCGAAATGAAGCGGCCGGTTTCGAGAAATGCGCTGAATTCGGACATTTCGGGCACGGGCGTATAGAGTGAGATGGTGGGCACATCGACACCCGATTTGATGATGTGGCGGGCGTTTTCCATGTCGCGTTGTGCGTTCTGGTCGCGAATGACGAATTCGGCGACAACGGCGATGCCGCGGGTTTTGAGCTGCGAGACCGAGTTCGCGCGGATTTCGCGGGCCGTGGTGTCGTGCATGAGCGTGTTGAAATTCATGGTTTTGCCGAGGAAGGCCAGGATGAGCCCGGAGCGTCTGAGCTGCGCGATGTCGCGAAGATCGGTGATGGCCGGAAGCCAGGCGCACCAGCTGATTTCGAATGTCACGAGACGGCTTGCCAGATCCAGCAATATCCCGATCGATATGTCTTCATCAAACGGGCTGTCGAAAAGCACTCGCTTGTCGTCTGTGAGCATGCCGTTGTCACGAAGCGTGCGGATTTCGGCGATGATTGCGTCGGTTGTGCGCGGTGTGCCGTCATCGATATTCGCGAGCGAAACCGGCACGAAATACGGGCAGTAGTCGCCGACTGCATTCGCGTGAAATGCGGGGATGAGAACTTTGGCGACGATGGTGTCCTGGACGCCGAGCAGCTTTGCGGGCTCGTGGATATCCAGCGTGCACCATTCGATTTGGGCCGATGTCTGCGAGTATTTGCGGTAGATTTCGGGGGCACCCGAGGCGATGATCACGCGCATGTTCAATTTGACACAGATTTCGGCCTGCGCGAGGGTTTTGGCGGCGTTGAAAGCATCCATGAAAAAGACGGCGATATCGGTGTCCCAAAGATGGAGCAATTCGGCCGTATCATCGACGATATTGACGGTGCATTCTGTGTGCAGCGCCTGGATTGCTGCAGCCCACATCGCCAGCAGACGCGCGGGAATCACCGCCTGCCCCTGCATGGCTTCAAACTGAACGAGTTGTTTGCCAATCACGCGTCCAAGACTGCGTTTGGTCAGCGCATTTACATCCCACTGGGCACAGCGACTGTCACGAATACGAATAAGACTTATGGATAACATGGCCAATCTCCATTCAGCGATTCATCATTAATACCGATTCAAGTCATCCCCTGAACCGACATTTTGCAATCTACAAAAAGAATGTCATGGATTTGTCACAGGATGTTTTTTTGCTGTTTTTATGTATTTAAATTGTTATGCTGAGAGTGGCAGCGCGTTGGTTTCAGCGAGGTACAGATGAAAAATAAAGTTTTGCTGGCTCTGATTTATTTTGTGGTTCTTTTGATCCTTGCAGGGCTGTATGTGCGGGATTCGCGGAAAAAAATCGAGCATGTCATCCATGTGGAATCCTCGCCCTGGCTGTCCACCCAACAGAATAATCAGGTGTCGGTTCAGACCAATCATCATGTGAATTATGGGAATCAGTCGATTTATATAGCCTGGGAAAATCAGAGATTATTCAAGTATGAGAACCATGCGCAGATATCATCGACAGGCAAGGGGGTATTCCAGATTCCAGAAGTTCCGAAGCTGGAAAAATGCGAGGATTTGCGGGTATCATGGCTAAATGTCGGGGAAAATGCTGGCGTTGGTTATCATGAGCTCGATAAGTTGCAAAGGTACACGCGTGCATCTGCCAGGGTATATTGTAAAAAGTTTGGGGTGGATGATACGAGTGTTGGTGCCGGATCAAAAAGGACCTGGTTCCACGATGGGCAATATGCGCCGCGAACAGAATTGGCTGTATATCCGCTGTCTGAGTTTATCCCCGGCAAAGCCAACGAGGTGTTGTTCGTCGATATCAAAGATGGCGTGCCATATCAGGGGAATATCATCGTCGAGCAGCTGAATGCGCCGCCTGGTACAAATCCGAAAATCGGGGTTGCGAATGCATCCGGCGTGACATCGATGGATTTCACGCTGGATGGGCCCGCCGATTTCAGAATCACGGCCGGCAGCGATGTGCTGAATGTCCCGTTCAGGATGAAACCGAATGGATTTCACGTCGCAGCCGACGGCTATCTGATACTGATGAATCATGAGTTGCCGAGTGTGCGTATTACGCCGGCTGGCCCACCCGAGGATTTCATTATCGACTATTTTGTTGGCTATGCCTGGATTCAAAGGCAGATTGTACCCGCGCATCAGTTGAATCAGGCTATCAGGATTCAGCCGGAATATCAGTTCTATAAAGACGAGCCGGAGATCGTCTATGCAAAGATTTATCCGGCAAACGGCGGGGAATCTCAGATCATTCCGTTCGTTGTGAAAGGGTATCAGCCTGGTTATGACGAGTGGAAGGAAGAACAAGAGGCTCAGAGACAGGGCCGTGAAGACGTGGCAAAGATCAGAGATGCGTATACGCAAATTCATACGCAGCTAAATCATCTGACTGCGGCGAATTTGGAGTTCAGCGCAATTTTCGAGGATTACGTAAAGCTCAAGATGCTCAATGGCATTGATTTGAGCGAGAATTTGATGACGTGGCATCATTTCAGCTACTACAATTTACACAAGGAAATCTGGGAAATCTCGAGGAAAAGCGAGCGGCAGCGACAGTATGGGATTTTCGTCGCAGCTTCTGTTTTAAATGAACTGCTTAGTAAGGATTGGAACAATGACTGGGCGGATAACCTGGATATGCTTCTGGCTCAGCGAGCGCAAACGCCGTGCGAATATAGCGATGAATGCAATCAGATACGCAAGTATCTGCTTCATTTTCTCAGCAGTGTGCATCACATCGAACTGAAGGAAATGGCCAGTTCGCTGAAACAGGAACAAGCGGCATTTGAAGCGAACAAGCGCAAGGAAATGCGTCATTCGATGATGATGGTTGCGGGTTGGTTTGCGATAGGCATTGTGTGTTTTGGTGCTGCGGCCAGTCGAATCCGCAATCGGCGCCAGACTGAGTATTTCGAGGCTGCTGCGCGCGGCAAAAAGCAAGGCATGATCCCAGGTGCGCCACTGTGGCTGAAAGTGGTGGTTTGCGCGCTGTGCTTTGGTTTGCTGGCGTCGTTCTACAGGCTAATGTCGTTGCTGTAGGTCGGCCAGCTATCGGCCGTAGGCCGATACGCCGGCCGCTTCGGGCTATGGCCTGCGGCCATACGCCCTGCGCACGATGATGGTGTGCGTTGCGCGCGTTGCGCGCGTTGCATTGATCACCAGATTTTTTGTAAAGACGTTCCATGGA
>CAMKRB010000194.1 GCA_946415045.1 uncultured Myxococcales bacterium | reverse complement strand
AAAAGAGTATACAACATCTGGTATTTACGTCAGATTCCTTATGCAGCGGCAGACAAATTCAAAGCGCTGAAGACAGATAAAACGTGGAATGAATATTTAAATGAAGCGCAGGAAATCGTTCGGCAAGATGCGCAGTTGCGAACGGCGTTTGGGTATGATCCGGCGCGTTCTGTGCAGCACTTTGCAGTTCCCCAGAACGCGGCTAAATAGAAAAAGCCGCCTCGTATGATAGCAGGCAATACGCGGCGGCTTCTTAATATATTTAGGATTTCAATAAACTATTCAACCGTTCCATCCGTCGTGTTGTGGATCACAGGTTTGACGATGATGGGCTTATAATCGCCCAGCGGCGTCTTAAGCTGACATAACCCCGCGACGGAAATCTTATCACCATCGTTTACAGGATGCTGGTTATCCATAATACTGCCGCCGTAACCAATCGCGCGCAAATTATTACTCGTTCCATACTTATCTGAAAAGATAAAGGTACTCTGACAGGTATCATTCGTCAAATCGGAGTTATTCACCATAACGGCATCCTGTCCTTTTCCGGTATTGTCAGAGAATGGCGCTGCATCTTTATATGCCATGCCACTCATCTGTTGGGTTCCGGAATTTTTCACACTGCTGTCAATATCAAACTTGCATCTGGCAAGATTGCTGAGTTCCGTAACATCACTGAATTGTGCGTCATTTGAATCGGAATGACAAAGCATCACGTATGGATAAGCCCATCCCGGACGCCCGCCGGCACCTACACCGCCGGCACCGCCACCGCCGCCGGCACCAGCACCAGCGGCAGAATGACAAGCTTGTGGCACTCGACTGATGTCTTCTCTCCAGGCGAACGACCATTTATTGAATGCGCCACCACCTGCACCGCCGTCGGCACCAAGCTGCTGCTTTCCGCCATTGCCGTTGGTCACCGTTGTTGCAGAATTGTTGAGTCTCAAAACAGTCGTATCCGCATTATCCGGGGAGCTGCTCAGCACGATGCCAAGCGCAGAACCACCGGTGCCGCCGGCTTCTCCGCCCTGTCCGCCGCAGCCGCCACGACCGCCGCTGGCCGCTCTGCAATATCCTTTAAACTTTGAGGCATCGCGCCAGCAATTTACGATTCCGCCGCCACCGCCGCCGCCACCGGGATCGCCATACCAACCCCGGCCCTGTGAACGGTCACTGTCTACATACAAGCCGTTATGATTATCCAATGCGAAATACTGTCTGATCTTTTGCGAATCACCAGGTTTTCCAACCCTGCCGCCTTTTCCGGGTTTACCCCAATTTTTTTCTTCGGAATTCAAACAGTCAGAACCACATTCACCTCTTCTGCTTCCATGCACACCTCCGGCTCCAACAAGTGAACCATAATCTGTACGCATTACCCAGGTGCCGTTTTCATAGATGTACGGGTATGATCCACCCTTTCCATCGTGTCTTGGCTCATCCCAGGTTGCCGTCCAGCCGCCCATTCCACCATAACTTGGGGATTGTATGCCATCTGTACCGTATCCGCAGGTCGCCGACGGGAATTCCGTTGCCGTGATGCTGTTATGATTATTATCAATACTTACAATATGCTTCGTAAAGAATGAGTTATTATTATAATCTTTGATAAATAGTTCTGTATTCTTGTCGCAATAGTCATTGCACCCACCGGTATAATATGCTGCCTGATCGCTGCACCACCAGTTGTTGCCGCCATATTTGTGATAACAGTTGGTATCGCAGGTATCCGGTGTGCAGGCACTGAGTTCTGGCTTGCCATTCATTCCCTTGTTGGGTCTGTCACCAACTGCAAACGAATACCCATCGATCCCTTTCACATTTACACTCGTGTTTTGCAGCGAGAGTATGCGGGATTTGAGTGAACCATTGATGCCGATAAAGGTCATACCGTTGGCCATGCTGCGATCACTTACGGCACCACTCGCTGGCTGCATGATGAGCTCGAGGTTGTTCAAACGCAAAGACAGCGGTGAAACCTCTCCAACTTTGGATGGACCAACCATCGAATAGTTTTTGGCGCCATCCGGTCTCACATTCCACGTAATCTTACTTGTTCCGTCTGCTTCCCAGTAATCACATCCAGTTGGCTGTGTGCATTTCGCGTTCGTCATATCGCGGCTAAAACCACCATAAATACGGATAACCTCTTCGGGACGTTTTTGCTCAATCATTCCGGCAGGCAGGTATTCTGTGACATGCGTTGCTTCATTTGTTGTTACGGTCTCATAACTGAATAAGTAAAGATTGGCTTTGAAATCCGGTATATCCTTTTTTTGTGAAACCAGGAAATGATGCAAACCAAATACACTGATAAAATGCCCATCCTTGATATGATTTGGAACATCTGCGAGTCCTGTCGCATCCGGGACAAGATTGGCCAAAGGCGGCACTTGTTTGCTGTTGTTGGGCAGCGTCATCGGCGACGGATAATCACCCAGTGTTTTGAAATCCATATTATATGTGAACTCTGCGTCTTCTACAAAGATATCGTTATAGGATCCATCCGCATTTCTTGCCGATTCAATCGCCCGGTTAAAAGTCGCACAAGGTGCAACGGTATTTTTCTTATCACACGGAGCCCCATCATCTTTACCGGCATAGCAATAACCACAATCCCGGCCTGTATCAGCGGCCAGACTCTGTCCCGCAACACCGACAAAACGGGCATGAACCATATCATAATCCGCACCATCGCAGTTGGAATCAATGCCGTCACCATAGTAATCGTTTTCTCTTGGCTGGTACAGCGGCATACAAAACGGCTGGATATCCACCGAACCGTCTGGCTTTTCTATTGATCTGCTCTGAAGAATGCCCAGGCTGCACAGATTAAACGAACCATCTGCATTCTTTGGCAATGCCTTATCTTCATAACCCAAAGCAGTTGAATAAACTATATAATCAACAGGATTTGCAATCCCGTCCTTGAGGCTTGCCAAACCAGTTACGTCTACGGATGATGCATCCCACGGCAGATTTGTATTTGTAATCACACACGGCACCCAGGCGTCTTCATCCACAAGGCCGTCGCAATCCTCATCCATACCATTAAACTCGGGTTTGCCACTTGCATCACGACCATCAACAGAACCGTTTCCACCGCCAACGCACTGGAGTGACCATTCATTCGTGGTGCTGCCATCGTCCTGCGTGACCACCTGACTTCTGCACTGGACAACAGCTGCGTTATCACACACCACGTTTTGGTCATTATAAATACTGCAATACTCACCCAAAGCATGTGACTTCGGTGGCTGCTCGACGGTATCCATCAGTGGATTATCCCTTAAGCCGTCCTGTGTGGCATCGCAATAGGCATTCGTTTTAAAGCCGACAACTTTGCTGCCCTCCTGAACGGCAAACGAACGACAATCGTTTTCCGGTTTCGCGCACCATTCTGAACAGGCTGTTGCGTCATCTTTAAGCACGATACGTGATCCATCGTTGTCTTTGCCGTCGCAGATTTCGACAGCAGAAGGATTCACCGCTGAGTCTGCATCATCGATATCATACGCAGCCAAATCATTCACTCTATTGTCGGCAACCTTGATGTAACTGTCATCTGCAGGAATTGTTGTAGAAGTCCAGTTTTGGTTGGCAGTATAGCATGTTCTCACACCATTGATGGTTTCGCTGCCGCAGCAAACAAGGGTGTTGTCTTTGTCGAGAATGAGCTCGCCTTCATTCTTGCTGCTTGCAGTCGAAACAGTCGGGTAACCGTCGCCATCATTATCGCGGATGTAGAGTGAGGCGGATTTGCTGGATGCAATCACCCATGACGCATGAATGTTGTCCTTATAAGCCTCGCTGATTCCTGCAGCTGCACGGGCTTCTGAATTGAGGAGTTCTGTCTGGCATGCAGCTTTTCCATCACAATTGCCATAACCAAATGCGCACTGCTCTTTGCAATAAAACTCGGGCACAACTGTATCTGCGTTGGCTGTTTTGTACCAGTCTTTATCAAGACTTACGCTCGCGTCAACAGGAGCGCATACGACATCCAGCCCTTTTCCTGGTGCGGGAACAGGACAGTCATTGCCGCATCGCGCACAATTGCTCATGGTACCAACGAGTTCGTAGTAATCGATAATACCATTGCAGTTGTGATCTTCATAAACCGTATTGCCCTCGTTATTGATAATATCGTCGCACGAAAGCGCTTTGCCATAATAAATATTGGGATCGTCTTCGTTGCAGTCCACACCTGGCTTTGGACAATGCCCATAACCCGATCCATCGCCATCGTTATCGTCACAGGCACCGCAGGTTGCGGCGATTGGCATACACACTTTTGCTTTTTTGCCGCTTTGATCGATCTCTGTACAAGTAAATGCATACGGGCACTCGAATCCCGCCGCATCACAGGAGGCAAGACATTCGCCTTTGTAGAATACATTTCCGGACGCTTCACAACCGCTATCATCTTTGCTGCAGAACTGCACATCATATGGCGTTTCCGCAACCATTGCCTGCGTCATCTTCGGGCGGCAAATCGCCGAAAAACCACTCGTTTCCATATTCGATGCCGGCAACTCGAATGGCAGCGATACAGCATCCGGATTGTCAGGATGGTTGTCGTCTTTGAGTTTTGGATAGGGAGAATCCCCTTTTAATACAACCTGACAGGTCCAGTTTGCCCCGCATGCATCTGCATCTCGTGTACAATCCATCGAACAGATGCCGATTTCATCGCCAGAATCTGCTTTATTTTGATGGGTACGGTTATAATAGGCCGCATTGATTCGCGAATCCAAAAGACCAACGGGAATGTTAGTATTATCTTCGGTTCCGTATGTCACTCCCTGGTACGTCATTTGGTGGGATGGCTTGAGGTAGAAAAGACACTTTCCCACACCACAGTCGCCGTCATTGCGGCACAGCGTCCAGAGCAGCGTCTGACTCTTGCATTGGTGATTGACACAGATTTCATTCTGGTTGCATTTGGGATCACAATCTTCGTCTGCAACGACTGCGCAATGCCCCTGGACACATTCTTCTCCATCTTTGCAAGTGCTGCGATCAACACATGTTTCGTTCTGACCGGGATCGTCATTCACGAGATAGCATTTGGAATCGGTGCAATAGTAGCACCTGCCATTTTTACAAACCTGATCACCGGAACAAACCGGATCACATGTGGATTGATCGTAGCACGCATCGATGATGAACTTCTCGCCGTCTTTACAGCCATCATTATCAATGGGACTGCAATTCGGCCCATCACACGGTTTTCCGCAGTTTTCGCCCGTGCATTGAATATCCTGTCCGCCTGATTTCTTGCTGTCATCGTCACAGGCAGTCTGCATCATTGCTATCGCCGAACACGCCAAAGCAAACGGAATACATGGATTAACGTATCTCTTGTGATGCGCATCTTTACACACACACGCTCTCCCCAAACGACCTTTTCCTGTATATTGCATAATTATCCCTATTGATTCGGTTATACATGAGCTGTATCAGCCAACATACCCCAAAAAATATGGAATTATAACAATAATTCTATTGAAATTCAATGTATTACATTCAGGATGTCGCAAGATAAGCTGCAAATCACAAAAACAGTGGCGTTCGTGAAACACGCCATGGCGCTGCGTATTGCTGACAAGCAATAGCAGCGCCGGCGAGCCGTATGCAAAGCATAGGCGAGCAAAGACATATCATGACACATCTTTTAGGACTCAGACGCTGAATGAATGCACAGTGTTGATTATGGAATCCGAAAACCAAGGCGCACAACAGCTCACGCGGTCGAATCGCTCAATGTAAGCGTTGCGAGCGCGATTTTGCTACACACAGCAAGCCACAGCAGGGATCTGCCGTGGCTTTGATTATTTGATGGCATGCAATTCAATGCGTTGTGCATTGTCGATGGCCAGACAGAAATCCCGGAAATCGCGATAATCACTGAGCTCGATATATTGTGGTAGTATTTGGATCTTTTCTTTGATCTCCAGGGTTTCACCTGAAATCCGGATATCGCGGCTGTAGTTTCCAAAGCGAGTATTGACTGAAGCATTTTGAAGCGTCCGGGATTGCCATTGATATCCTGAGGGCATGTGGAATGTGAGTGTGCGGCTGAACAGGTAACCATCCTCAATCACAACCGGATACTTTCGTTCGTTGGCAGAAACGGATGCGTATGCATTGACCAGGTTGAATGAATACTGTTTGGTAATAAGAAATTCGTTGTCTTGAGTTGTTGCAAACGAAGCAATATCGAATTCGATATCCAGCTGGATGGGGCTGTATTTATCGTCCAGATTTTTGTAATTGATGTTCTTGATATTGACGCGTCCATACTCAGAAGCAATGCTCTTCTGCATGATCTGATGAAGCATAACGGTATCATTTTTAAACCTGTTGAGAAATCCACGCAAGATATCCGAATTATTATTGTCTGTTTGAGTTTGTTTACACGATGCGGAACTATCGGGATGGATAGAACAATCGATGGTGATGTTGGTGAGAAGATGATCGATGCTATCGGTGCGCGATGTAAAACTATCCATTCCGGGAACCATCGGAATAACCTCGGCATTCTGTACATCGGGGGAGAGTTCATCAAAAGGTTTGGTATCGGTTATATCTGTAAAGATGTAAGCCGGGCCTTTTTCGGTTTCCGCAATCAGGTAGAAAGTATAACCATCGTCTGCATGAGACGGAAGATTATTGATGTTGCGCGGTGCAGTTGCTCTGTGGACATAAGCAAAATAGTTGCGGATACCGGCTTTATCATAGAGCGCTTTGACTGCGTACATGCGGGATCCCGAACCTCGCGTGATGGTGTTCGTCGCATCGGATGAGAATTTTTTGTCATAGTCGATGTTCTTTACGACGTCTTCATAAATGACACGCGTTTTTTCCCATGTTGAAGCGTCTTTCGGAATTTCTATATTGTTGTAATATTGTTCGATATAGGGGGTCATACGCGAATTGATGGTATCCCGTTCAAAAAAGCTTTGTTTCTTTTCTTTCCATCCGGTTCGGTGATAGAATTGTATATTTGGAATGATATCAATTGGAACGATGGCATTGGGTTCACCAATAATCACTTGTGCATTATCGACATAATA
>CAMKRB010000193.1 GCA_946415045.1 uncultured Myxococcales bacterium | reverse complement strand
AAGCTGTGATGATCCGGCATTCCGCAACAGCAAGACGACATGCGTTGCATGGAACAGCACCGCATACTCCGGTGGTAGTGTTTCGTGCAATAACGATTGCTCCATCAATTACGATGCCTGCCAGCTCAAGGAAACACAGGTTTGCGGCGACGGTTTGATCAATCAGGACAGCGAAGCATGCGATCAGAATGTATTCAGAGACAATATCACAACCTGCGCTGCCTACGACAGCATCTATGCTTCGGGAGATCTCCGGTGCACAAACGACTGCAAAATTGATCCATCGAATTGTGTGCTCGCGCCTGTTTCATATTGTGGCAACCATACGCTCGATGACGGCGAACAATGCGACGATACCGTGTTTCATCCGAACTATGATACCTGCCAAAAGAACGATCCCACCTATACCGGCGGCACCGTATCGTGCAACACGGATTGTACAGTCAATCTGAGCGCATGCACAAAAGCAGCAACATGCGGTGCAAACCAGACATACATTCCACAATATGATGTCTGTGCGCATCATATTTCCAGTATGTCAGATCTGCGGTCGCTATCCAACAACTGGAATGCCCATGGTCCGGATTACTACGTCACACAGCCCGGTAAAAAACCAGCATTTATATTGACGAAAGATATCAATCTCAATACAGAAACCTGGAAGGGAATTGGCGAGAATTATCCATTCAGCGGCATTTTCTATGGCAACAATAAAACCATTTCGGGTGCCTTAAACTCATCCTATTATTCAAACGTAGAAGTGATACATCTGTTTTCGGAGTTATCGGAAGATGGTGTGATAGATCAGTTGACCCTATCCGTAGATGAATATGATGGCAGATACAATCGTAAAGTTGCGGCATTGGTTAAACAATTATCGGGCGGAACCATCAAAAATATCTACCTGGATAATTGTAAAATCAATGCGATAGACAATACATCTAACATGGGTGCGCTTGTGGCTTTTGGTCATGGAACGATTCAGAATATCAAAGCAGATTCTCTTAATATTTACTTCTCTGGAACCGCATTAGATACATATGGACAATTTGGTGGACTGATCGGCATGATCGACGGACCAACGCATATATCTGATATTGATCTCAATTTTGATAAGAACGGTACGACCTCTTTTCTCGGCGGATGCGACATGTACTATTATGGTGGTATTGTCGGCTATGCAGATTCGGATGTTACAATGAAAAACATCAGGATTTCAGGAGGCAAGTATGGTGGATCACATTACTTATCGCACTTTAGTGTAGGCGGTTTGATTGGTTGGGCACAGAACGGCACGGTTCAGATAGATCAGCTGGATATTGGGTTTGACAGCTTCGGGTTTGGTTTTAATGGAGATGATGAAAACTATTTCGGTGAAATTGCCGGCAACTGTGCATCATGCCATGTGACCAACGCGGCTTTGCATTCAAACAATATCCTCAACATCCGCACCTCCACGCTAAATCTCCATTACGGTGCCCTGTTCGGGACGGCCGCTCAATCCTCTATCCAGAACTTCTCATCTCACTCAACCATGGATCTGTCGCAAACGATTCCCAGTTCTTCTTTTAATGAAGAGAGGAGAGCTATCGTCTGTGACCAGCTGGGAGAGCTGCAGAACAGCGTTGTCAAAAACGGCGTGACCAATATGAGCACATCCAACGGCATGACGGCGTGTACAGTGGAAGATATCTATACAGATGATACTGCCAATATCGACGTACTGAACAACAACCGTTCGCACCTTGGCCAGGGTCGGTTTGCACCATGGTATCGGGATGCGCAGAACAAGATATCGGTACATCTGGACGCTCCGGAATCTGAGTATCAGGTAAACAACTAGTTATGCTGTGAGCCGGCGGCGTATGGCGCGGCGGCCAGGAACGGCCGCCAGCGCCATAGACGACGGCCAAAGGGCGTATTTCGTGGCCAGGCGCAAGCCGCAGACACGAAATAGCCCGAAAGCCCACACACATAAAACTCCATTCCACTCAAAATCGATTGTCAATTGTAACAATATTTCTATAATGCCGCAGATTTATCGGCCTGGAAAACGATAAATCGCATAATTTTTGACGAATCGCATTGGGAATTCATGGAGAGAACACGGATGAGTCATACCCGTTTATTTGTATTATGTCTGGCAGCTGCAGGCATTGTCGCCGCATGTAACGACGACAGCGCAAAAGGCAGCAGTGACATTCAACCCGAGAATACCGAGGCGCTGTGCACCGACGGTATCGACAACGATAATAACGGCAAAACCGACTGCGACGAAGACGACTGCCAATGGTTTGCGGCTTGCGGGAGCACGCTTGTGCCTGAAAACACAAAGGACACCTGCACCGACGGCAAAGACAACGACAAAAACGGCTGGACAGACTGCGATGAACCCGAATGCATGTGGTTTGCAGAGTGCCAGAAAACCGAGAACACGCCGAAATTGTGCGCCGATGGTCTGGACAACGACAAGAGCGGCGCGGCCGATTGCGCCGACACAAACTGCCAGACACTGGACATTTGCCACGACAAAACGCCGGAAACTACCGAAGAGCTCTGCACAGATGGCCAGGATAACGACGAAAATGGCCCGGCCGATTGTCAGGATGCGAACTGCAAAGTTCTGAGCGTCTGTTTAAAACCCGAAAACACCGAAGCGCTGTGCAACGACAATTCTGACAATGACAACAACGGCCATACAGATTGTGACGATCCAAACTGCAAGCAATTTGCACATTGCAAGGGCAATATCACAGTCGAATGCACCGCAAACGAAGCATCGTGTCCATCCGAGAATCTGCGAAAATATTGCGATGACAATACCTGGAAAACCGAATACTGTGCGCACGGATGCAACGCCAATAGATGCCAGTCATGTACCGAAAAATATGGCCAGGAAACGTGCACCGACGGCATCCATACCTATTGTTCGGATAATGATCAGCGTCTTTCGGAAACATGCGAATTCGATTGTAACAGCAGCGGATCGCAATGCCAGACCTGCGAACAAAAATACGGCGAAGCCAACTGCGTCAACGGCAAACACCCGGATGTGCTGATATCGCTCAGCCAAACTGAAATCAACGAAGACGGCGGTTCGGCAACTGCAACATTCACGCTTTCGACAGAGCCATCTGCAGATGTCACGCTGAGCCTGGCGCTGTCTGGCGACGGGAAAGACGAAGCACAGCTTAAAGACAGCAATAACAACGCGATCACCAGCCTCGCACTTCCCAAAGACAAATGGAACGAAGGGATCACAGTCAATCTGGTGGCCCTGGAAGACGATATCATTGATGGAGATAAATCGGTTTCGATCGATATCACCTCCAGTTCCGACGACGCGCATTTCGACAGCCTCACCGCCAGTGCTTCAGTCAGGCTGATCGACAGCAATGGCATCAAACTCATCATCGACAAGCCCCAACATCTCACCACGAGCGAAGACGGCGATTCGGTTGACTTCGGATTCCGGCTTGGCAGCAAGCCCTCTGCGGATGTCACGATTGGGCTGTCGCTCTCGAACAACGATTACGCCGAAATCAAGAATGCCAAAAGCGACAAATCCTACGACCTCGTATTTACCCCATCGAATTGGAAACAGAAAAAAACGGTCACAATCGTTGGAAAAGACGATGGAAAAGTATTCAATTCTCCGGATCATATCTATACACTTGATTTTAAAGCGGCCAGCTCATCAGATACGGATTATAACGGCCTGACCAACGAAAGCATCTCACTCACCAACCTCGACAACGATTTGCCAACGATTGTGACATCCGACCTCAAACTCACCGAAGGACAGGAATCCTCGCTGCAAATCGAACTTTCGCCGGCACCAACCACAGATACAACGATTACCGCTTCTGCAGCACCAAGTGATAATTGTACAATTACAGGCGATCCAACGCTTGTATTCACAGCGGCCGACAGTGGAACGAAGAAATCCCTAACAGTCATGGTGCCGGACGATGAAATGCTCAATCCCGGAAAAACATGCACCATCACGCTGACCGGTGCTTCTTCCGATACCGACATAAAATCGACTTACAACCAAAAGGTCAAAGTACTCGAAGATATCCCCATTCAGGATGATGACAAAGCCGAAATCAGAATTGCCAGCAAAGATTATGGCGAAGCCTCCAGCATCTATTCAAAATATTCCTCACAAATCAGGGGTGGCGGTTGCCCGTCTTCGAAATGCACATCCTCATTCAAAACCTGTTATACACTTGGTGTGAAACCTGCTTCAGATGTCACATTGTCTTTTTCCATGAGCCTGGCTGAATATAACAATGCTTTGGAAGCCTCGCCCAAAACGCTCACGATCAAACCCGATAATTATAATAATATAACAGCCAATTGCGTGACATTTACCGATGTTTTTGATTACAGATGGTATATAGATCATCCAGGTCTCATTTATGATATTGTCTATGCTAATATTGTTGCGACTGCATCGTCCGGCGATCCGAATTTTGATGGAAAATCCGTAAAGATTGCTTACACCGCAGGATGGGGTTCTTTCAATGATAAGCAAAGTTCTCTGTTGTATACACAAAATCAATATAATTATAACGGTCATTTAACAGTGGAAGAAGGCAAAACCATGACGCTGTATCTGTGGCTGTATCAGCCTCGGGATACGCGCTCAACATTCAGACTGGACAGCAGAAAATGCATGAGTGCTGTCGCGAAACAGCGCCTGACATTCTCTCCAAGCACGTTTACAGTCGAGCCGGGATCATGGTATCAAAGAATTACGATTAAAGTCACCGCGATCGATGATGATGAAAATATCGGAGATGAAGATGGTGAGTATTGTGTGAATATGTATGCATTTGAAAACGACGCGGGAATTACAGTTGCCTTTGATTATATTTATGTTAAGGACAATGATTAGGGATCTATTTAACGATCGTGGATATGAAAAAGTAAGGTCGTCTGCTTTTCGGCCACGAGCGATGAGCAATGAGCCACGAGTGTTCATTGGCCAACTCGACGCTCGATGCTCGGCGCTCTTTGCCAGTATCTCACTCGTATTGGTGTAACGCTATATCCACACTGGTTAAACATAGCCATGATTAGTATTCTATTTTTGTGAGGTGCCGGCGGCGTATGGCGCGGCGGCCTGGAAAGGCCGCCGATGCCATAGACGACGGCCAAAGGGCGTATTTCGTGGCCAGGCGCAAGCCGCAGACACGAAATAGCCCGAAAGCCCATGCGTATGCCGCTTTGCGGCACAGCAGGGGCCCAAAAAAACATCAACAACCGCATATTTGCTCATTCGAACCGAAGTGCGCGTCTTTTTCTTTGACCTCGTGCACTTTTTATTCTATGCGGCAGTCGGGAAATGCCCAGGCTCGGGCATCACGCATATCGAGGCAAGACATGTCGGTTCATACACAGGCGCTTCAGGCGCTGATTGATGCATTCGCGCAGCTGCCGGGAATCGGGCGAAAATCGGCGACACGCATTGCGTTTCATCTGGTCAGGCAACCCATTGAAAGTGCGCAGAATCTGGCGAATGCCATTCTGGATGCGCGCAGCCGTATTCGTTTTTGTGAGGTTTGCCAGAATCTGTGCGAATCGTCGCCTTGTGAACGCTGCAGTCAGCCGGTGCGGGACGAAGATCTGCTGTGCGTCGTCGAATCGCCGCAGGATCTGGTCGCCATCGAGGCGACCCGCGAGTTTCACGGGCGATTTCATGTGCTGCATGGCGCGATTTCGCCGCTTGAGGGCATCACGCCGGCCGACCTCAAAATCAAGGAACTCGTTGTGCGGCTTGGGGAATCGAAATTCAGCGAGGTGATTCTGGCGACGAATCCGTCGATCGAAGGCGAGGCGACGGCGATGTATCTCAAGCGCCTGATCGAGCCGCTTGGGATAAGGGTGACGCGGATTGCATCGGGGCTGCCCATGGGGGCGCAGCTGGAATTTGCCGACAAGGCAACGCTCGGGCGTTCGCTGCTCGACCGCAGGCAACTGTAAAGGAACGCGATGACAAAGCAACCGTTTGCGAATGCAACAATTTTTATGGGATCGGTGACGACGGTAGGCAACCGGCCGTTCCGGCGGCTGGTAACCGAGTACGGTGCCGAAGCGACTCTGGGCGAAATGGCGATTGCCAAGTATGTGGCGCAGAAGAAAAAGCAGGAGCTGGCGCTGATTCGCCGTGATCCGCACGAAAAGATTTTTGGTGCACAGATCGTGGGCGGCAATCCGGAGCACCTGAGCAAAGCCGCGCGCATGGCCGAGGAATTTGGCGCAGATTTTATCGATTTCAATTGCGCATGTCCGCATCAGTCGGTGGTTTCGCATGGCGGCGGAGCGATTTTGCTGCGGCGGCCACAGAATCTGCCGATGGTTCTGGACGCGATTCGCCAAGCCGTTTCGATTCCTGTATCTATTAAAATACGCAAGGGATTTGAAGAAGGCGACAACGTCGCGCAGCAGGTTGCGGAACTCGCGCAAAACGCCGGATTCAACGCCATCTTTATTCATGGGCGCACAAAAGCTGCGCAATATCGCGGTCCATGCGACTGGGAAACGATCGAATCGGTCGCAAGAAATATCGATATTCCCGTGATTGGATGCGGAGATCTGGCGCACGGCAGCGACGTGATCGAAAAGCGAAAATCTTCGGCATGCAGCGGATTTGCGATTGCGCGCGGCGCGCTCATCAAGCCCTGGATCTTTGAGGAAATTGCGACGGGACAACCCCTCGATCCGACCGCCGAACAGCGTCTCGACATGCTGAAAAAGCTCGTCTCTTATTCGCTGGAAACCTTTGGCAGCGATGATTTTGGCGTTCGGCGATCGCGGGATTTCTTGCTGCGCCAGATGGGATTTTTGTGCCGCTATGTTCCGACAGGTGCGCTGGGCCGCGAGCTGCCGCTGCAGGAACGCGTGGGCGAATGGTCGCCGAGAAACGCGCTGGAATCGCTGTGGGCAAGCGCCGATAAAAATGATCACATGCAATTGCTGGAGATGGCGGGGCTGCCGAAAACTGAACAGTAACTCAAAAAAGCAACGATTCAGCCCTTACACCATGAACGCCGTCGGCGTTCAATATCA
This sequence comes from uncultured Myxococcales bacterium, assembly GCA_946415045.1. Taxonomy (GTDB): domain Bacteria; phylum Myxococcota_A; class Bradymonadia; order UBA4248; family UBA4248; genus UBA4248. The sequence continues at coordinate 13 of CAMKRB010000193.1, read as the reverse complement.
ATAGCCCCCGGTT
>CAMKRB010000192.1 GCA_946415045.1 uncultured Myxococcales bacterium | reverse complement strand
GTGCCCAGAGCATGGCGGAACTGCAGGAAATGCTGAGCATTCCGGGGACAGTGGTGATCACGACATACGGTCTGATTGCGCGCAGCCCGGAGTTCATGTTCAAACACCACTGGGCGATGATCGTGCTCGACGAAGCGCAGGCGATTAAGAATGCTTCGAGCAAGCGATCGATGACCGTTCGCGAGCTGCAGGCCGATTTCAGAGTTGCGTTGACGGGAACGCCTATCGAAAACCGTCTTTCGGAATTGTGGTCGATTCTGGATTTTCTCAATCCCGGGCTGCTTGGCACAAACGCGCGATTCCAAAGATTGTATGGCATTCCCATCGAACGCAACAACGACGAGACAGCGATGGAGCGTCTGCGCAATCTGGTGTCGCCGTTTATCCTGCGGCGCATCAAGTCGGATCCCAACATCATTCAGGATCTGCCCGACAAGATGGAGAACAAGATTTACTGCACGCTCACGCGGGAACAGGCTACGATGTATCAGGCACTGGTCGATATCACGATGAAGAAAATCGAATCGGCACAGGGCATTGCGCGTCACGGCCAGGTTCTGGCGTTGCTCACGCATCTCAAGCAAATCGTCGATCATCCGGCGCTGTATCAAAAAGACGGCATGCTAAACTGCGATCGTTCAGGAAAAGTGCAGCGGCTTGTCGAAATGCTCGAGACGATACTCGAAAATGGCGAGAAAGCGCTGATCTTTACACAATACAAAGAGATGGGCGATGTGCTTGTCGAGATACTTTCGGACGAACTCGGACTGGACGATATCCCGTTTTTGCACGGCAGCCTGACGGCCTCGCAGCGCGATGCGCTCGTCGCAGATTTCCAGTCACCCGATGGTCCACCCATTTTCATTTTGTCCCTCAAAGCCGGAGGCACAGGCCTGAATCTCACAGCGGCGACACATGTATTCCACTTCGATCGGTGGTGGAATCCGGCGGTTGAGGAGCAGGCGACCGACCGTGCATACCGCATTGGCCAGGACAAGAATGTCCAGGTTCACAAGTTCCTGACCATGGGGACGCTGGAAGAGAAAATCGACGTCATGCTTGAAGAAAAGAAATCCCTCTCGGATTCAATTGTGGATGACACAGGTGCCTGGGTGACCCAGCTGGATGCCGATGCCCTGCGCGAACTCTTTACCCTTAGCTCGGATGCGATGATCGATGAAACCGACTGACAACAACAACGACAACAAGCAGCCCCAGATGCCCATCGTCACGCATCTTCGCCGTGTGGTGGATATGAAATCCATCGACAATGGTCAAAATGGCAAAAAAGCACGGGCACACAGCAATCCCAAGGAAAAGTCCCAGCACCACAGGTCTCAGACCGTTCTGGTTTCGGATGCAGAGACGCCCAAACAACCGCGCGAAAAAGCGACGCGAAATCGTGTGCATGCAGCAGGGAATGACGGGAAGCCAGCGGATCGCATCTATCGCAGCAACAAGCCCGTTGCCGAATACGAAGCCGGAACTCCCCGACTCGTCGCACCTGCCCCCCAAAAACACGAGACGCAGCCCAGGGAAACAACGACGCCCAAGCCTGCAGTAAAAAAACCGGCAGCAGCAAAGCCAGCAACACCACATGCCGCACGTCCTGCAGCGCCACAAGCCGCACACGCGGGTGGTTCCGGAACTGCGCATGCACCATCCGCACAGGCTGCCGAATCCCCTGTCCCCACTCAATCATCCAAGCCATCAGCGGCGCATCATTCTGGAAAAGCGACCATCAAGACGATGCATTCCACGCGTCTGGTCAAAGCCCGAAAACGCCCGACGCTCCATGTATCCGAAAAAGTTTCGTCGATACACCGCGAACGTCTCTCACTCAAGACAGCAAAGCATGCCGAAAAACCAGTGCAGAGTGCATCCATCACGTCCTCTCAGGCGATTACGGGTGTCGCTGAAAAAATCGACGAAGCCCTGATGCTCCAGTCGTGGCGTGCACGACAATGGAGTGCGAGCATTGTTTCGCTCAGCCCCACCATCGTCGCCCAGATTCCCAAATGCATGCCGTTTGTGCAGGCCAAACTCGTGAACAACATCTGCATTACCTCGGGCTGTATCGAATCGACAGTCGTCGATCAGGTCACCTCGATATCGCTGCGTCAGTTCACCCCGGGCCAATGGCGTGCAGTCATCAATATGCTTTCGGATCGCGCCATTTTTACGACATCGCTGCTCAACGGCGAGCTGCCCGAAGGCATCGTGGGGATCTTCAAGCAGGCGAGTCTGTCGCTGTTCCCAACCAAGATGCGGGAATTTTCATTCACCTGCAGCTGCTGTCCAAAGACCGCCCCATGCGAACATGCTTGTGCGCTATTGCTGGCTTTTGCGTTGCAGCTCGAAGAAGATCCGTTCCAGATTCTCACGCTGCGCGGCATGACACGCGACAATCTGCTTTCACAGCTGCGCGATGCCCGTTCAGACCAGGTCGTCGACGAAAAGAACCGACACAGAATCAGCTATGAACTTCCGGCGCAGAATGTGGATTTCACTGAGTTTTACGAAGCTCGGGGCAATTTTGACGAGCTGACATTCCACATCATTGATACCCCCAATACGCTGCTGAAACGACTTGGCGATCCCGAAACCTGGAATGTCCCAATCCAGCTCGACAGCATACTTGAGCCGATCCAGCGCATTGCGTCGCATCAGGCAGAAAAACTGGCGCTTTGTGAGATCGAGGAACAAAACAATCTGCAGGCATTTGCCTCGCTCAAGCGTCCGTCCAAAGGCCAGGATCGCGAGAAAGAGCGCGAACACGAAAGCCGTTCGCCGCGCAAGAGTTCGAAATCGCCACAATTTGTGATGCCGGATCTCGGTTTTATCCCCAATGCGCTTCCGCCCGATATTCGCGAGACGCTTTCGGGCGATCCGATCGAACTTGCAGGCGACATCATCCGGTGGCTTAAGAACCGTGGCGCATCAGACATCCGCACACTCGCCCGCCGCACGCGGCTTCACAAGACCACGATTGAAGCCTTTCTGAACGCCATGTGCATTGCAGGCATCACAAGTGCCGATGGCGAGGGAGAGCGCACGCGGTTTACAGCAATTTTTTAGTGCATTATTGCTTGACCAAATCAACGCGAAATGTATAAATCAGCCGCATCCGTTCTCTGCGCTTGCAGTTTTACAAACGCTTTCTGGCCGAATCCAGGACTAGTTAAAGGTTGGAATCATGCAAATCAAAGACATCAAACGTATGCACATTTCAGAGCTTTTGTCGCGCGCACACGAGATGGGCATAGAGAATGCCGCCCATCTGAGCCGCCAGGAGCTTTCGTATGCGATACTTCAAGCCGAAGCCAAAAGTTCCGGCGAACTGTGGGGAGAAGGCGTCCTTGAGACGCTTCCTGAAGGCTTTGGTTTTTTGCGTTCTCTGGACTACAACTACCTTCCCAGTCCGGACGACATCTACATCTCACCCTCACAGATCAAGCGGTTTAACCTGCGCACAGGCGACACGGTCTACGGCCGCGTGCGTCCGCCGCATGAGAACGAAAAATTTTTCGCGATGCTGCAAATCGAGAAGATTAATTTCGAAAATCCGGAGCTTTGCCGCAGCAAAATCCTGTTTGACAATCTGACGCCGCTTTATCCGCAGGAACGTCTGGTGCTCGAACACGATCCGATCAACTTCTCGACGCGCGTGCTCGACATGCTCACGCCAATCGGCAAGGGTCAGCGTGCGCTCATCGTCGCCCCGCCCCGCACGGGCAAAACCCATCTGCTTCAGAACATCGCCAACGCAATCAGCGAAAATCATCCCGAAGTGACGCTCATCGTTCTGCTCATCGACGAACGCCCCGAGGAAGTCACCGACATGATGCGCTCTGTGCAAGGCGAAGTCATCAGCTCGACATTCGATGAACAGGCCACGCGCCACGTCCAGGTCGCCGAAATGGTGATCGAAAAAGCCAAACGCCTTGTCGAATACAAGCACGACGTCGTCATCCTGCTCGACTCCATCACGCGACTTGCACGCGCCTACAACACGGTTGTGCCGGCGAGCGGCAAAATCCTGTCTGGCGGTGTCGATTCCAACGCGCTGCAAAAGCCCAAGCGCTTCTTCGGCGCAGCCCGCAACATCGAAGACGGCGGCTCACTCACCATCATCTCGACTGCGCTCGTCGACACCGGTTCGCGCATGGACGAAGTCATCTTCGAAGAATTCAAGGGCACCGGCAACTGCGAGCTCCATCTCGACCGCAAACTGATGGAACGCCGCACATTCCCCTGCCTCGACATCGCCAAATCGGGCACACGAAAAGAAGAGCTGCTGCTCGACCAGCTCACGCTCAACCGCGTCTGGATTCTGCGCCAAATCATTCAGAATCTCAATTCGGTCGACGCCATGCAGTTCCTGCTCGACAAGCTGTCACAAACCAAGACAAACGCCGAATTTTTGGCGTCCATGCAGGGATAAATCAGGTGGGGGCAGCCGCCCCCTACGCGTCTATCTCGCTTCAGAGACGTGCATTCGCCCGTCTCTGCAGCTTCGATACGCCGCTACCCCCGCTGCGGGGTGCCCCCGCAACGCCCCGAATCCCGGATTTCCCTATTCATCCGCAAGTTTGTAATAGGTGTATGTCGTCTTTACCGGGAAATGATCGGAGATAAACATATAATCGTCGCGGGAACTCACGCCATCGCCATTTGTCATCACCTTGTATCCGGTCAGGCGCATGTTGTCTTTCGAATAGAAAGCGTAATCGATGATGATGGGCAAATCCATTCCGGCAATCACATCGGGAATGCCGGGTTCGCTGGTCGTCCAGGTGTCCTGTTCGCTTGTGATGATGCCGGTGCTGAGCGCTTCAGTGCGCGCATCCATCAGTCCCGATGCATCCCAGAATGCCTTGTGGGAGCCGACGAAATCATCGGGCAGATTGGCAAATGCAGTCGATGTCGACAAAAACAAATTCAAAGTCGAAATCAAAGACGGCAAATCCTTGATGGAAACGATGCTTCCGGTCATGGTGCTCAACATGACGTTGAGCGTCTGCAGCGATGCCGAATTGAACAGGATGTTCAAATCGATGGTATTGAGATCACCGCCGTAAAACACATGGGCTTTGGGATACTGTTCGCGAAGATCGGCCAGTTTTGCAGCCGAATCAAGCGCACCGCGCACCCGGTTGAGCTCATGTGAAGAAACCCAGCCGATTTCCTTCACCGGTGTCGTTTCGCCATTTGGAGCATCCCAGATATTGTTGGCATCCCAGTGTGTTGAAAACTGAATAAACTGCTCGCCATTATTTTTGTCCTGAAAGACGGCATAAAAAGCGATTGCCTTATCGGCACCGACCGGCTGTCCGCCGCGTCCATTGGGATCGGAATCGTCATACAGCAGCTTGACGAGGCCATAATCGAGCATATCAAACAGGTCTTTCTGGTAGATGATATCGCTGAGCAGCGTGCGGCCGGTATCGGGTGAGGGTGTGTTATCGGCCCAATCATAGCCGAGATCATTGAACAGCGCAGTCACATCATCGGTATGCCATTCCGGGCTGACCTCGACTATCGAAATAAACGCAGGTTAGACGGGATATTTTTCGACGATATCGTGCAGTTTCTGAGCGCGGGGCAAAACCTCACGTCCACCCCACTCTGTCCATTCGAACAGGACATTCCAGTTCATGATAGTGATATCATAAGGGACGCCAATGGGTTCGCAGGTTCCGGCAGCAATGCTTTTGCAATCGTCTGCACAGGCGGGCAAACCACCGGGTTTCCATTCGATGTTCTTGCCGAGTACCTTGCAGTTTGGAATCACGCCCATATCCCCCTCGCAGACTTCGTCGCCGGTGATCTTTCCATCACCGCATACGGGCCCGGGTTTGGGAATGAATTCGACGCATGACCCCTGCCAGACAACATCGCAATTGCTGGAGCAAGCAGGCATACCGCCCTCTTCCCATTGTATTGAGTCATCAAATTCGCTGCAGGTAAGCGGCACGCCATCCATACCGTCACAGACTTCCCCGTCTTCGCGCACGCGATTGCCGCATTTCGCCGTATTCTCGATGCATGAGCCAATTTCAACGGCCATGCAGTTGCTGGCACAAACAGGTTTTCCGCCATCTTTCCATTGTCTGGAGCTGTCGAATTCAGCGCAGGTGGCAGGGACACCGAGAACGCCGTCGCAGACTTCGTCGCCGTTCTTCTGGCCATCACCGCATTCAGGCTGTGTCTGATGGATTTCGACGCAAGACCCCATTGTAATACCGGTGCAGGTGCTGTTGCAGGCTGGTTTTCCGCCGGTCTGCCATTGTTTTTGGGGATCGATATCGCTGCAGGATGCGGGAACCCCAAGCACGCCATCACAGACCTCGCCATCCGAGAGCAGTCCATCACCGCATGGATTCTGCGGCGAGGGCGTCGGATTATCCGGTGCATTTTTTGAATCATCGCCGCATCCAACCATCATGGATGCCAGGATTAAAGCGGGCACATATTGGTGAAATCTGCTGAACATCATAATTTCCTGAGCATAGGGTAAAAAGCAGCAAGCCGGGCGTATGGTGCGCAGCACCATAGCACGGCAGACGCCGCGCAGTGCATTGGCACAAGCGGCGGCTCGCATGGCGTATGCCGTTTACGGCATAGCCGATGCCGTTCAATACTAGCACTAAAATGTGAGCGATATCAAAAAACTACAGAAAAAACCGCGCAAACCGGCGAGAATTTGATAGAATGCGGAGGGGTGTACGAACGAGGCCCACATAGAGGAGCACAGATGTCGGGGTTTGAGTTTGGCAACCGCGATGGACGGCGATGTCTCGTCCTGAATGGTCCTTTAAAACTGCATGAAGTCGAAGCGATGACGAAGCCGTTGCTGGATGCGATTGCGCATGCGCCGGCTGGATCGGAGCTTGGGCTCGACATGAGTGGTGTTCCGGAAATCGACACGGTCGGTACGGGGTTGCTGTCGTGTATGCGGAGAAAGGCCGAGCTGCGGCATATCCGGCTGATGCTGATGGGATGCAACAGCGATGTACAGCATGTGATCGACCGTTTTTTGTGGCTGGATACGCCCGAAAAGAAGCAGCAGACACTGGCCGACTGGCTGGAACGCAAGGGCGACGCCGTA